>CAJCIY010000123.1 GCA_903970495.1 Candidatus Melainabacteria bacterium
TCGACCTCGTGTCGCCCGACCTGTTCCGCCTGCTTTTCGCCGGCGGTTTCCGGAGGCTCGCCCCGCTCGCCTCGCGCTACCTCCACGACGAGCGGCTCGCGCGGGTCTTCTCCTTCCAGGCCATGTACGCCGGCCTCTCGCCCTACGACGCCCTCGCGATCTACGCCGTCATCGCGTACATGGACTCGGTCGCCGGCGTGTTCTTCCCGGTCGGCGGGATGCACGCCGTGCCCCGGGCGCTGGCCGCGGCCGCGGTGGACCACGGCGTCGAGATCCGCTGCGGCACAGCGGTGTCCCGGCTCGAGACCTCCGCCGGCCGGGTGGTGGCCGTGATCTGCGCCGACGGCTCGCGGGTGACGGGCGACGCCTTCGTCCTCACGCCGGACCTGCCCGTGGCGTACGGGGAGCTGATCGGGACCACGCCGCGGCGGGTGGCCCGGCAGGCGTACTCGCCGTCCTGCCTGCTGCTGCTCGGCGGGTCCGACGCGCCGCTCGGCTCCGCGCACCACACGATCGACTTCGGGACCGCCTGGAAGCAGACGTTCGCCGAGATCATCGACCGCGGCCGGCTGATGAGCGACCCGTCGTTCCTGGTCACGACGCCGACACTGTCCGACCCGTCGTTCGCGCCCCCCGGCCGCCACACCGCGTACGTGCTGTTCCCGACGCCGAACGCCCGGGCGCCGATCGACTGGTCGGTCGTCGGCCCCCGGTACGTCGAGGAGGTGCGGTCGGTGATGGCTGCTCGTGGCTACCCCCCGCTCGACGTGCTGTCGACCACGACGCCCGCCGACTGGGAGGCGCAGGGGATGGCGGCCGGTGCGCCGTTCGCGGCGGCGCACTCGTTCTTCCAGACCGGGCCGTTCCGCCCGGCCAACCTCGCGCCCGGGCTCGAGAACGCCGTGTTCGCCGGGTCCGGGACGGTGCCGGGCGTCGGCGTCCCGATGGTGCTCATCTCGGGCCGGCTCGCGGCGGAGCGGATCACGGGCCCGGATCCCGCGTACCGGTCCCGGACCTGGCTCTGACTGCACGGCTCTGTGCCGTGGACGCCTCCGAGACAGCGTCCTCGACCGCCGCTCACGCTCGCCGGCCTGTCTCGAGCTCTGGTGATCAGCCTGCTTGGAGGCGTCCGCGGCGGCCGACCGTCTCGCGCACGCTGTTCACGACGTAGTCCGGCGCCCCCACCACGTCCTCCCAGCTGATGCGCTGGACCAGGAGTCCGAGGCGCCCGTACGCCTGGCCCTTGCGCCGGTCACTGCGGTAGTCGGCCCGCGATCGGTGGAACTCGAAGCCGTCCGCCTCGACGACGACGCCGGGGTACCAGAGATCAGCGCGGGCCACGAACCGGCCGCTCTCCCGGACGGTGTGCTGCAGGTCGGACGGTGGCAGGCCGGCAAGGGTCAGCGTCAGACGCAGCAGCGACTCCAGTGGGGACTCGGCGCGGGCGTCGGCGAGCGCGAGGGCGGCCCGGACTCGCAGGTCGCCGGGCGCACCGCCGCGCAGGTGGAGGCCCTCGCCGCCGAGCCGCAGTCCGGCATCCAGCACCGGCAGCGCCTGGTGGAGGGGCAGCTGCCGTGCGACGTCCAGCAGCGTGCGCCCGAGATCCGTCACCAGGAGCCCGTCACGCTCGACGACGTCCCAGTCGCGCGTACGACGGACCCGCACCTCGGCGGGTAGGCAGGGGCGTCGGCAGCCGTGGGGCACCGCGACGGTCACCCGTTCGTCGTCGACCGGAAGGCCCCAGGCACGCGCCGCGCTGGCCTCGGCGAGAGCCGTCCGCGAGCCGGGCGCGGCGACGTACCGCTCGAGGTCCAGCGGGGCCGAGTCGGCGTAGCGGTCACGGGCGACGCGAACCACGGCACCCGAGCGAAGCGCCCGTCGCAGCGAGGAGTCGTCGCCGCCGGCAGCCCGCCACGAGCGCCGCGTCCAGACCACGACCAGAGCGTGGCGCCGTCAGAGCACCTGCGTCGGCTGTCGTCCACAGCTGCCACGAACGCCTCCAAGCTGACCGATGCGGGACGCCCTGGTGAGCCGTCCACGCTTGACGCCGGGCCAGACGCTCTCGCTTGGAGGCGGTGGCGGCAGGACGGCGGCATGGGGGTGAGGATGGGCGGGTGCGGGACCGGGGCGAGCGGGAGCTGGACGCCGCGGGGATCGGCGACCCGGCCCTCCGCGCGAGCTACGCCGCGGCCCGCGCCAGCGCCGCCCGCCACGGGCGTACGTACTACCTCGCCACGCTGCTGCTGCCGGCCCACAAGCGCCCCGCGGTCCACGCCCTGTACGGCTTCGCCCGCCACGCCGACGACCTCGTGGACGACCAGCCGGAAGTGACCCGGGCGGAGCGAGACCTCGCCGACCTCGAGCGGGCGCTCGCCCGTCCCCGCCCCGGAGAACCCGCTGTGCTGCAGGCGTTCCGCCACACCACGGAGCGCCACGGCATCGACCCGCAGCTGACGCGGCAGTTCCTCGCCAGCATGCGGATGGACCTCACCGTGACCCGGTACGACACCGACGCGGAGCTCGACGCGTACATGGCGGGCAGCGCCGCCGCGATCGGCCTGCAGCTGCTGCCGGTGCTCGGCCACGACCGGCCCTACGAGGTCGTCGCCCCGTACGCCCGGGACCTCGGCCTCGCGTTCCAGCTCACGAACTTCGTCCGCGACGTCGCCGAGGACGCGGCGAGAGGCCGCACCTACGTGCCGGAGCCGCGCGCTGCGGCACGGCGGGCACGCGCCCTCTACCGCAACGCCGAGCAGGGCGTCCGGCTCCTCGACGCCGACAGCCGCGACTGCGTCCAGCTCGCCCTGACCCTGTACGAGCGCATCCTCGACGCCGTCGAGGCCGCGGGCTTCCCCGACCGGCGCGTCAGCGTCGGCCGGGCGGAGCGACTCGCTCGGGCGGCACCTGTCGTCCTGCGCCGAGCCGTGCTCCCCACCAGACCCACCAGCACAGCGTCTGCGTGACGAGCGCGAACCCGAAGAGCAGGTCCTGCCACGGCGCGAAGCAGAACCGGCCCTGGCCGAGGAACGGCGACGGCGCGCCGCCCGCGTACGTCACCACCCGCCGCCCGGTCAGCACTCCGTTGACCAGCAGCTGGAAGACCAGCACGACCGCGTACGCCACCCAGAACCGGCCGGAGAGCAGGACCCGGGTGCGCAGCACGACGAGGTCCAGCAGCAGCGTCAGCCCGAGACCGACGAGGACCAGCGCGGTGTAGCTCACCGGCGCTTCACGGCCTCGTACGTCAGCACCGAGCACACCGGCACGACGACGAAGAAGAGCAGCTCCTCGACCGGGACGTCACCGACCGACAGGCCCAGCGTGAGCGACCGGGTGAACGCCCACTCGTGCCGGGAGATCGCGTACGCGTCCCAGGTGACGAAGACCGCCAGCACCGGCAGGACGGTCAGGACGAGCCGCTTCCAGCGGGCGTAGACCCCCGCGCGGAGCACCAGCTCGAGCGGCAGCGTGACGACCAGGCAGCCGACGAGCACGAGGAGGTAGAGCCCGTGGCTCACCAGGCCAGCGCCTGCGCCCGGCGGGTGACCTCGGTGCCGCGGTCCTCCTGCAGGGCGACGGCCGGGCAGCCGGGGAGCGAGTCGTCGTCGGTGAACAGCCAGGCCAGCGCCTCGTCGTCGGTCCAGCCGCCGTCGCGCAGCAGCGTCAGCACGCCGGTCAGCCGCTTCACGACGGCGCCGTGGGCGACGAACTCGGCGGGGACGCGCAGGACGCCGTCCTCGCTGCGGACGGCGAGCAGCTTCCCGTCCGAGATCAGGTGCCGGACGGCGAGGACGTCGGTCCCCAGCGCCTCGGCGATGTCGGGGACGGTCACGAGGGTCGGCTCGGCCACGGACGAGAGCCTAGGGTCCGCGCCGGCGGCCGTCTGTTGGGCCGATCGGGTCAACTTCTGCGCCGTAGGTGCCGAAGGGGTGAGCATGCGCTCACCCAAGCTCATCGCCGCAGCCCTCGGGCTCGTCGCCGTCGCCACCGCGGCCGCCCCCGGCTGGGGGACGTACGTGGTCCGCTCCGGCGACACCCTCTGGGGCCTGGCCCACAGCCACCACACCACCGTCGCCGCGCTGGAGAAGGAGAACCATCTGCGCGGCGACACGATCTACGTCGGCCAGCGCCTCGAGATCCCGGGTCTCGGCGCCGGCAAGCCGGCCGCGGCGGTCCCCCACCACGAGGCGGCCGCCGGCGGGCGGGCCACGTACGTCGTGCGCCCGGGCGACACGCTCACGGCCGTCGCGGGCCGGTTCCACACCAGCGTGAAGACGCTCGCCGGCCTCAACCACCTGAGCGGCCGGATGGTCATCGTGATCGGCCAGCACCTCACCGTGCCGGTGCCGAGGCACACCGTCGTCGAACCGACGCACGCGACGAAGGCCTCGACCACCGCGGCCGCGCTGGTCGCGAACAGCAGCGACCCGGGCCCGGCGGCGATCCGCGCGATGGTGGTCGCCGAGGCGCGCCGGCAGGGCCTGTCCCCCGCGCTGGCCGAGGCGATCGCCACGCAGGAGTCCGGGTTCCGGATGCGCATCGTGTCGCCGACCGGGGCGGTCGGCGTGATGCAGCTCGAGCCCGCGACCGCCGCCTGGCTGTCGGGCTTCGGCGAGGGCCCGATCGACGCGTACGACCTCGCGGCCAACATCCGCGGCGGTGTGCTGCTGCTGCGCATCCTCGGCAACGACACCGGCAACGCCCACGACCAGATCGCCGCGTACTACGAGGGGCTCGGCGCGGTCCGTGGCGGTCACCTCTACGACGGCACCGCGCAGTACGTCGCCGACGTGCTGGCGCTGGAGAAGCGCTACAGCTGACCGGCGCGGCGGGCGCGGCGGGCAGGAACCCCACCTACACTCGCGCGGGTGGAATCCGCCTTCCCCGGGGCGCGCGACAGCGGCATGACGACGCTTGTCGACGCCGTCACGGGACCGCCGCCGGTGGGTGACCCGCGCCTGCTCGGGCGTCGCCTCGAGGGCCGGTACGAGATCCTCCGGCCGATCGACCGGGGCGGCATGGCGACGGTCTACCTCGCCCTCGACCACCGGCTCGACCGTGAGGTCGCGGTCAAGGTCATGCACGCGACGCTCGCGCACGACCCAGCGTTCGTGGGCCGCTTCCGGCGCGAGGCGAAGGCCGCGGCGAGCATCCGGCACCGCAACGTCGTCGCCGTGACCGATGCCGGTGAGGACCGCGAGCTGGTCTACCTCGTCATGGACCTCGTGCGCGGCCGGACGCTGCGGACCCTGCTGACCGAGCGCGGCCCGCTGCCGCCCGGGCGCGCGCTCGAGCTGACCGAGGCGATCCTCGCGGGCCTCGCCGCCGCCCACGCCGGCGGGCTGGTCCACCGCGACGTCAAGCCCGAGAACGTGCTCCTCGGTGACGACGGCACCCTCGCGGTCGCCGACTTCGGGCTCGCCCGCGCCGTCGAGGCCAGCAGCCTCACGACGCACGCGGGCCTGCTGGTCGGCACGGTCGCGTACGTCTCCCCCGAGCAGGTCGCCCACGGCACCGCCGACGCCCGCAGCGACGTCTACGCCGCCGGGATCGTGCTGTTCGAGATGCTCACCGGCCGGGTGCCGTACGACGCGGCGACGCCGGTGGCCGTCGCGTACCGGCACGTCCACGAGCGGGTGCCGGCACCCTCGACGCTCGTCGGGGGGATCCCGTCGGAGGTCGACGACCTGGTGCTCGCGGCCACGGCGGTGGACCCGGCGGAGCGGTTCGCCGACGCGACCGGCTTCCTGGCCGCCGTGCAGCGCGTACGCCGCACCCTCCCGCCCGCGCGCGACACGATCGTGCTCCCGCCGACGGGCCGGACAGTCGCCCCGGTCGACCGCGGCGGCACCGTCGCCGTCCGCCGTGAACCGCCGTCAGGCGGCCCCGCGACCGCCCGGAGACGACGGCGTCGCTGGCCGTGGGTGCTGGCGGTCCTGGTCCTGCTGTCGGCCGGCGCCGGCCTCGGCGGCTGGCAGCTCGCGCGCGATGCGAGGACGCACATCCCCGCGCTGCAGGACCGCAGCCTCAGCGCCGTCGAGGACACGCTGACGGCGCACCACCTGACCTACCAGGTCGCCGCCGGACAGCACTCGGACTCGGTGCCGACCGGCGAGGTGATCACGACCATGCCGGCGCCCGGCGCCGCGGTGAAGCGGCACGCGACGGTGGTCATCGTGCCGTCGTCGGGCGTGTTGATGCTGACCGTGCCGACCCTGACGGGGCGCACCGAGGCCGCGGCGAAGGCCGCGCTCGCGAGCGCCGGCTTCCCCACGCCGACGATCGCCGGCGCCTACAGCGACACGGTCGCGACGGGCACGGTCGTGGCGGCCACCCCCACCGCCGGGACGAGCGTCAGCCACCTCACCGTCCCGGTGCTGACGCTCAGCCTCGGTCCGACGCCCGTGGCGATCCCCGACGAGTCCGGCCAGTCGCTCGCCGACGCCCGGCAGACGCTGACCAGCCTCGGGCTGAAGCCGGCCGTCTCGCAGGCGTACTCGACCACCGTGCCCGCCGGCACCGTCATCAGCGCGTCGCCGTCGGGCGGCACCGGACACCACGGCGACACCGTGAAGCTCGTCGTGAGCAAGGGCCCGCAGCTGGTCGCCGTACCCGGCCTGACCCAGTACGACGGCGACCAGGCCGCGACGGTGCTGCGCCAGCTGGGGCTCGTCCCCAAGGAGGACGCGCTGTTCGGCATCCACGGCGGCGCCGTGGTCACGCAGAGCCCGAAGGCCGGCTCCATGGTGCCGCCGGGCACCACGGTGACCTTCTACACCGCCTACTGACCGCGCGGGCGGTTTCTGCCCCGGCCCGCGACCCCGGTACGGTCCCTCCCCGTGCCGCCCCGCCGCCCGTCCCGGATCGGGGCCCACGCGCCGACCGCCGGCGGGCTGTCCCGCGGCGCGCTCCGGTACGCCGGCCAGGTCGGCGCCGAGGTCGTCCAGGTCTTCGTCTCCAACCCGCGTGGCTGGGCGCCGAGCACCGGCGACGCCCGCGACGACCACGCCTTCCGAGAGGGCTGCGCGGCGGGGAAGATCCCGGTCTTCGTCCACGCCCCGTACCTGGTCAACCTCGGGTCGCCCACGGCGGCCACGCGGGCCAAGTCGGTGGTCGCGCTGCGGCACGCCCTCGGACGCGGCGCCGAGATCGGCGCGCGCGGCGTCGTCGTCCACGCCGGGAGCGCGGTGGCCGGAGCCCGGCGCGAGGAGGCGCTGGGCCAGCTCCGCGAGCTGCTGCTGCCGGTGCTGGACGCGGTCCCCGACGGCGGCCCGCGGCTGCTCGTGGAGCCGACCGCGGGCGGCGGCCAGGCGCTCGCCGCGCGCGTCGAGGACCTCGCCGAGTACTTCGACGTCCTCGAGCAGCACCCGCGACTCGGGGTGTGCCTCGACACCTGCCACGCGTACGCGGCCGGTCACGACCTCGCCGAGCCCGGCGGCGTACGGGCGGTGCTGTCGGCGCTGGTCAAGGCGGTCGGCCGCGGCCGGCTCGGGCTGGTGCACGCCAACGACAGCCGCGACCCGCTGGGCTCGACCCGAGACCGCCACGCGGCGCTCGGCCAGGGTGACATCGGGCTCGACCCGTTCGGGGAGCTGTTCGTGCACCCCGCCACCCGGGACGTCCCGCTCGTCGTCGAGACACCGGGCGGTGCCGACGGCCACCGGCGCGACATCGCGCTGCTGCGCGCGCTCCGCGACGGCTGACGAACCGGATACCGCGGGACTTTCGGGCAGGACTAGACAGAAATGGTCACAACGGACCAGATTCCTGGGAGGGGTGCCGCTCGTTGGTCCTGCTGACGACCCGTCCCGACCACCTAGCTCCCGGAGGTTCCGTGCCCGCCGCCTCGCGCAGCGCCGAGCGCTTCGCCGCCGCGCTCGAGTCCGGTGCCGCCGCGGACGCCGAGACCGGCCGGCTGGCGGCGCTGGCGCACCGGCTCGAGACGGTCCCCGGCGGCGCGCTCGGCCCGCGACCGGCCGCGAAGGCCGCCGCCCTGGCGGCGTTCTCGGCCGGGGCGGTCGAGCTCGCCCGGCACACGGCCCCCACGACAGCGGTCCACGGCGTCGTGACGACCGCCAAGGCCACCGCCATCGGCCACGGCGTGCTGCTGCCGCTGGCGACCGGCATCACCGCGGCCGCGGTGGCCGTCGGCGGCATCGGCGTCGCCGCACACCGCTCGCTGCCCGGCGACCCGTTCTACGGCGTCAAGCGCGCCACCGAGGACGTCCAGCAGCACCTCGCCGGCGGTGGGGTGTCCGGGGCCCGGGAGCGGCTCGCGATCGCGCGTACACGGCTCGCCGAGATCCGCGAGGAGTCGGCCGAGGCGCCGTCCGCGACGCGCAGGTCCCGGATCGCGAGCCTGGTCACGTCGATGGACCACGACGTCGCGCTGGCCAGCGGCCCGCTGGTGACCGCCGGCGGTCCGGCGCTGCTGGCGCTGCAGACCACGGTGGCGGAGCTGGACGCGGGCCTGGGCTCGCTGCCCGCCGAGGCGATCGGTCCGGCCGTCGCCCGCTCCCAGGCGCTGCTCGCCGCGCTGACCGCAGCGACCGCGAAGC
Organism: Candidatus Melainabacteria bacterium; assembly: GCA_903970495.1. GTDB lineage: Bacteria > Actinomycetota > Actinomycetes > Mycobacteriales > CAJCIY01 > CAJCIY01. Next base: position 8,559 of record CAJCIY010000123.1, read on the forward strand.
TCCCGGCGAGCGGGCTGTCCGGCGGGTCGGTGCTGCCCACGACCGGCCCGTCGTCGCTGCCGACCTCGATCCCGAGCGGCCTGGTCCCGACGCCGGGGGCCAGCACGGCGCCGAGCGGGGCCCCGACCGTGCGCCCGACCACGGCGCCGACCACCGGCCCCACCCACCTGCCGTCGTCGCTCCCGACCCTCCCGACCTCGCTGCCGACCAGCGGCCTGCCGAGGATCAGCGTCAGCGTTCCGATCCCGGTGCCGTCGCTGCCGGTCGCCATCACCTCCGTGCTGGGCGGCCTGCTCGGCCAGTAGCTGCGAGGAGCCGCGGCTAGCCGACCGGCCGGACCAGCGGGCCGAGGACCGCTGCGGCGCGGGCGATGTCGGCGTCGTCGACGTCGAGGTGGGTGACCACCCGGACCGTCGTCGGGCTCGCCGCGCCGATGCGTACGCCCTCGGCAGCCGCCGCCGCGACGACCGCGGCCGCGTCGGCGACCTGGATGGCGACGATGTTGGTCT
>CAJCIY010000124.1 GCA_903970495.1 Candidatus Melainabacteria bacterium
CGCCCGCGACGTCGCCGACCCCGTCCGGTTCGGCATCCGCTACCTGCTGGTGGCCGAGCCCGCCAGCAGCTTCGACGAGCTCGACGCCGCGTACCCCACGCTGTGGGCGACGGGCGACGGCTTCGGCCGGCGGCTCGCGGACTTCCCGTCGACGCCGGAGCACTACCGCCTGTACGCGGTGACGGCGGCCGCGACGCCCACGGGCTCGGGTGTGCCGCTCGGCTGATCAGGGCTGGGAGCGCGCCGCGAGCCAGGTCCGCGGGAACGCCGGGCTGACGTCGTAGGACGGGCCGGCGACCTGCGGGCCGAGGTTCCAGAAGCCGCTGCCGGCCGTGTGCAGTCGCGCCGCGGCCTGCGTCACCTGCCGGAAGAACGCGGCGCGGGCCGGGTCGCCCTGCGACTGCGGGGCGCCGTACTCCTCGACGACCCACGGCCGGCCGGCGCACCACCGGGCCAGGTTGGGCATGCCCGCGGTGACGTCGGCCTGGCTGTAGGCGTGCATCGCGCAGACGTCGTTGCCGGGCAGCGTCATCAGGTGCTGCCAGTCGATCCCCGCGCCGGTGTCGTTGAGCGCGAGCATCCCGCCGGTGCTCGTGAGGTGGTGCGGGTCGAGCGCGTGCCACTCGGCGAACGTACGGGTGAAGAAGTCGTAGATCGGCGTGGCCGCGGAGTCGGGCTTGCCGTCGCCCGGCGCCGCGACCTCGCCGGCGAACGCGACGAGCGCGATCGTCGGGTCGTCGGCGTAGCGGACGCCGGTCACGGTGTTGACGCGGTCCGCGACGAAGGTGAGGAACGGCTCCCAGTCGCGGGTGTACGGGTCGATCCCGTTGTGCTGCAGCAGGTTCCGGTAGCTGGAGAGGTCGAGCTCGACATGCAGGCCCGCCGCGTGGGCCGCCGCGATGTCGGCGTCCACCTGGTCCCAGGCCGCCTCGTCGTACGCGCCGGACACCGGCCCGCTCTCGTCGAGCATGTCGACGAGCCGGATGGTGTTCAGCCCGCCCTGCCTCGCGAGCGAGATGTCGGTCGCCCGGTGGCCGCCGATCGCGTAGACGCTCGCCATCTTGAGCGGGAAGGGCCGGCCGCCGGAGCACAGCTGCGTGCCGCAGGCGCGGACGTACGGGCTCCGCGCGGTCAGCCGGCCGACCGCCCAGGGCAGCAGGCCGAGCCCGGCGGCCACGAGGACCAGCGCTGCTGCGAGTGCCCGCAGCCGTCGCCGGCGGCTGGCTACGCTGGCCCGCGTCCCGTCCCGGCCCCCCGAGCTGCTGGAGCTGCCCGTGCCCGCCATCGACGCCGTCGGCGCCCGCGAGATCCTCGACTCGCGCGGCAACCCCACCGTCGAGGTCGAGGTGCTGCTCGACGACGGGAGCTTCGCGCGGGCCGCGGTGCCGAGCGGTGCCAGCACCGGAGCGTTCGAGGCGGTCGAGAAGCGCGACGGCGGCAGCCGGTACGGCGGCAAGGGCGTCCAGGACGCGGTGGCCGCCGTGCTCGAGGTGATCGACCCGGAGCTGACCGGGTACGACCCCACCGAGCAGCGCGTCGTCGACCGGGCGCTGCTCGACCTCGACGGCACGCCGGACAAGTCGAAGCTCGGCGCCAACGCCATCCTCGGGGTCTCGTTGGCGGTGGCGAAGGCCGCCGCGGAGAGCACCGGTCTACCGCTGTTCCGCTACGTCGGCGGGTCGGCCGCGTGTCTGCTGCCCGTCCCGATGATGAACATCGTGAACGGCGGCGCACACGCCGACACCAACGTCGACGTGCAGGAGTTCATGATCGCGCCGATCGGGGCGCCGACGTACGCCGACGCGCTGCGCTGGGGGAGCGAGGTCTATCAGGCGCTGAAGTCGGTGCTCAAGGGCAAGGGCCTGTCGACCGGGGTCGGCGACGAGGGCGGGTTCGCGCCCGACCTGCCGGCGAACCGGGCGGCGCTCGACCTGATCGCCGAGGCGGTCTCGGCGGCGGGGCTGACGCTCGGCACCGACGTCGCGCTGGCCCTCGACGTCGCGGCGACCGAGCTGCTGCACGACGGCGTGTACTCGTTCGAGGGCGGGTCGCGGACGGCCGAGCAGCTGGCGGCCTACTACGGCGAGCTGGTGGACTCCTATCCGATCGTGTCGATCGAGGACCCGATCGGCGAGGACGACTGGGACGGCTGGGTGTCGCTGACGTCGGCGCTCGGCTCGAGTGTCCAGCTCGTCGGCGACGACCTGTTCGTGACCAACCCGCGGCGGCTCGAGCGCGGCATCGACCTCGGCGCCGGGAACGCGCTGCTGGTGAAGGTCAACCAGATCGGGACGCTGACCGAGACGCTCGACGCGGTCGAGCTGGCGCACCGCTCGTCGTACCGCTGCATGATGAGCCACCGCTCCGGCGAGACCGAGGACACGACGATCGCCGACCTCGCGGTGGCGACCAACGTCGGGCAGATCAAGGCCGGCGCACCGTGCCGGTCGGACCGGACCGCGAAGTACAACCAGCTGCTGCGCATCGAGGAGGAGCTGGGGGATGCCGCCCGGTACGCCGGCGCCGCCGCGTTCCCCCGCCTCCGCGTCTGACCCTGTCCCGCCGCTCCCTGGGTGATCATCTTTGACCTTGTGCAGCGCGGCCACGCTCAGCATCGCTGCACAAGGTCGAGCCCGTGGACGTGGTGCACGGTGGCACCGGCCACGTCGGTCGGTGCGGGTACGGGACCATGACGGCGTGAGCCACGACCACCCCGCCGTGCGGGGGAGCGAGCGGCGGCTGGTCGCCGCTCTCGCGCTGGTCGCCGCGTTCCTGGTCGGCGAGGTCGTGGCGGGCCTGCTCGCCCACTCCGTGGCGCTGCTCGCCGACGCGGCCCACCTCCTCACCGACGTCGCCGGGCTGGCCGCCGCGGTGGTCGCCGCCCGGCTCGCGAAGCGGCCCGCCAAGGGCGCGATGACCTACGGGCTGCGCCGGCTCGAGGTGCTCGCCGCGCAGGGCAACGGCGCGCTGCTGCTGGTC
>CAJCIY010000125.1 GCA_903970495.1 Candidatus Melainabacteria bacterium
TGGCGGGCGTCCTGCTCCTGCTGCTCCTGCTCGGCGTCGCCGTCCGCGCGCCGCGGCTGCAGGAACTCGACGCCGCGCTCGTCTCGGCCGTCGGCGTCGTGGTCGTGGCCGCCTCGACCGGTACGGGCTGGGCGCCAGCGCTGCCGCTCGCCGGCTGCACCGGCCTCGTGGTCAACGCGGTCTGGCACCGGCAGCGGGCCGCCGCGGGCCACGCGCCGCGTCGGGCGCAGCGCCTGGTTCCGCGGTCCCTGCTCGCCGCCGCGGCGGCGACCGCGGCCCTGGCCATGCTCGCGCTGCCGACGACGTCGACGGTGGGGCTCGGGTCGTCGATCTTCGGCCGCCACGGCCACGGCGGCGGGAACGCGAGCCAGATCCAGCCCGGCTCGTACTCGACGAACACCCTCGACCTGTCCGTGCGCGGCCAGCTGTCTCAGGACCCGGTGCTCGCCGTCAGCGCGGCGGCGCCGGACCTGTGGCGCGGCGACGTGTACGCGACGTACACCGGCTCGACGTGGCTCGTGCCCGGCTCCTCGGAGAACCTCGACCCGCGGCCGCCCGGGGACGCGGTCCGTCTCGAGGCCACCCCGCTGGGGCCCGGCTACGACGGCACCCTGTACGCGCCGGGCGTGGTCACCGCCGTCGACGCGTCGCAGCCCCTCGTCCACCACTCCCCGGGCGGTGCCTCGTTCGTCGAGCCCGTGCCGTACGTGGTGTCGGTGGTGCTGCCGGTGAGCTCGCCCGCGCGGCTGGCCGCCGCCGAGGGCACCGACCCGGCCGGCTGGACCGGCCTGCCGGCCGAGCTCCCGCAACGGGTCAGGGACCTCGCCGCACAGATCACCGCGGGGGCCGCGACCCGGCCGGCGAAGGTCGCGGCGGTCGAGGCCTACCTGCGTACCCACGAGCGCTACACGCTGGCCGCGCCGGTGCCGGCCGCCGGCCACGACGCCGTCGACGACATGCTCTTCCGGACCCACGAGGGCTTCTGCGAGCAGTTCGCGTCGGCCGAGGTGGTGCTGCTGCGCAGCGTCGGCATCCCGGCCCGCCTCGCCACCGGGTTCGCCTACGGCACCGTGACCGGCGAGCGCCGCACCTTCACGGCGGCCGACGCCCACGCGTGGGTCGAGGTGTCCTACCCGGGGCTGGGGTGGTCGACGTCGGACCCGACGGCCGGGGTGCCGCTGGCCACCGCGAGTGCGGGCGTCGTGAGCCGCATCCGGTCGGCGCTGTCCTGGGTCGGGCGGACACCGGAGCACCGGGCCTCGGCGGCCGGCGTGCTCGCCGTGCTGCTCCTGCTCGGCGTCCTCGGCACCGGCCGGCTGCGGCGGGTGCGGCTGCGGCGCCGCCGCGCCGCCGGACCGGTCTCGCTCGCCTTCGCGCGGCTCGAGCGGCGGGTGCCGCGGCCCCCCGGCAGCACCCCGCGCGAGTACGCCCGCTCGGTCCCGGCCGACCTCGATGCGGCCGTGCTCGCCTGGGAGGCCGAGCTGTTCGGCGCCGCGCGGGCGCCGGCCGAGGAGACCCGGGCCGCGGTGCGGACCGTGCGGCGGGCGGCTCGCCGGCGCCGTGCCCGGCCTACCAGCCCCAGGTCCCCGGGCCGCCCTTGAACGGTCCGACCACCTCGGGCGTGATCCACCCGCCGTAGAAGCCGCCCTCCTGCGCGGTCACCCGCCCGCCGTCGACGCGGCAGTCGAGCGCCGCGGGCAGGAACGAGACGTACCCGGTGATCGCGGCGAACGCGGGCGTCGGCTGCTCGTAGGACCACGCCGCAGCGGGCAGCACGCGTTCGCCGACGACGACGTCCCAGTAGGTCGCGACGCCCTTCCACTCGCACACGGTGCGGCTCGCCGCGGACGGTCGCAGGTGACGGCAGTCGGCGGCCGGGACGTACCAGCCGGGTGGGTGGCTGGTCTCGAGCACCCGGTACGCCCGGGAGCTCGCCGCGACCGGCTCACCGCCCCACGACACCTCGATCCGGCGGGAGCTGGCCTCGAGCGCCGGCGGGCGCGGGTAGTCCCAGACCGACTCCTGCCCCGGCCCCGGTCTGACCGGTCTGACCCGTGGTGTCACCCGTCGACCGTACGGGCATCTGTCGCCGCGATACGGTTACTTGCCAGCAAGCAACGATCTGGAGCAGAGGAACGCCCATGGCGACGGCACCGAACCGCAGCAGGCTCTCCCGGACGCAGGCCGACAGCCCGCACTACAAGTGGGTGGCGCTGTCGAACACCACGCTCGGCGTGCTGATGGCCACGGTGAACAGCTCGATCGTGATCATCTCGCTGCCGGCGATCTTCCGCGGGCTCAAGCTCGACCCGCTGGCGCCGGGCAACGTCAGCTACCTGCTGTGGATGCTCATGGGCTTCCTGCTCGTGACCGCCGTCCTGGTCGTCAGCCTAGGCCGGCTCGGCGACATGTACGGCCGGGTGCGCATCTACAACGCCGGCTTCGCGGTCTTCACCGTCGGGTCGATCGCGCTCGCCGTCGAGCCGTTCTCCGGCGGCCACGGTGCGCTCTGGCTGATCCTCTTCCGGGTCGTGCAGGGGATCGGCGGCGCGATGCTGTTCGCGAACTCGACCGCGATCCTCACCGACGCGTTCCCCTCCCACCAGCGCGGCACGGCGCTCGGCATCAACCAGGTCGCCGCGCTCGCCGGGTCGTTCATCGGGCTGGTCGCCGGCGGCCTGCTGTCGGAGGTGTCCTGGCGGCTGGTGTTCATCGTCAGCGTGCCGCTCGGGGTCCTCGGCACCGTCTGGTCGTACGTCTCGCTGAAGGAGACCGTCACCCGGACCACCGGCGCGACGATCGACTGGCTCGGCAACGTCACCTTCGGCGTCGGGCTGACCGCGGTGCTCGCCGCCATCACGTACGGGATCCAGCCCTACGGCGGCCACACCATGGGGTGGACCAACCCGTACGTGCTGACCGGGCTGATCGGCGGCCTCGCGCTGCTGGTCGTGTTCGGCTTCGTCGAGGCCCACGTCGCGCAGCCGATGTTCCAGCTGAAGCTGTTCAAGATCCAGGCGTTCTGGGCCGGGAACGCGGCCAGCCTGCTCGCGGCGATCGCGCGCGGCGGCCTGCAGTTCATGCTGATCATCTGGCTGCAGGGCATCTGGCTGCCCCAGCACGGGTACGCCTTCGAGGACACCCCGCTGTGGGCCGGCATCTACCTGCTGCCGCTCACCGTCGGGTTCCTGTTCGCCGGCCCGGTGTCCGGCCACCTCTCGGACCGGTACGGCGCCCGCACGTTCGCGACCGGCGGGCTGCTGCTCGTCGCGCTGACGTTCGGCGGGATGCTGCTGCTGCCGGTGGACTTCCCGTACCCGTTGTTCGCGCTGCTCATCTTCCTCAACGGCGTGGGCTCGGGGCTGTTCTCGGCGCCCAACACCACCGCGATCATGAACAGCGTCCCGGCCGACCAGCGCGGCGGCGCCTCCGGGATGCGGGCGACGTTCCAGAACTCGGGCACCACGCTGTCGATCGGCGTGTTCTTCAGCCTCATGATCATCGGTCTGGCGTCCTCGCTCCCCCGCAGCCTGTACGCCGGTCTCACCGCCCACGGCATCGGCGCGGCGCAGGCGCACACCATCGCGAGCGCGCCGCCGGTCGCGAGCCTGTTCGCCGCGTTCCTCGGCTTCAACCCGGTCAAGCAGCTGGTGGGCACCAGCACGCTGTCGCACCTGTCGGCCGCGAACTCGCAGGCGCTGACGAGCCGGTCGTTCTTCCCGCAGCTGATCTCCGGACCGTTCCACACCGGCCTAGTGCTGGCCTTCGGCCTCGCCATCGGGATGTCCGTCGTGGCGGCGCTGGCCTCGCTGCTGCGCGGGCAGCGCTACATCCACGACGACACGCGCAAGGACAGCGCGGGCCGGCTCGTCGCTGACGGCTCCGAGCCGGTCCCGGCCGGCAACGTCGCGTGACCCGGACGGCGGCGCGCCCGCGTACCGACGAGTCCGCCGCCGAGCTCGGGCAGCGGCTGCGGCTCGTCGTCGGCCGCCTCAGCCGGGCGCTGCGACAGCACAGCGACGCCAGCCTCACCGTCAGCCAGCTCTCGGCGCTGTCCTCGCTCGACGCCGCCGGCAGCTCCCGGGTCGGCGACCTCGCCGCCCGCGAGTCGGTCGGGCCGCCCGCGATGACGCGCATCGTGACGGCGCTCTGCGACGCGGGACTCGTCGACCGCCGACCCGACCCCGACGACGCCCGGTCGGTGCTGCTCGAGCCGAGTGCCGCGGGCCGCCGCCACCTCGCGTCGCTGCGGGCGGCCCGCACCGCCGTCCTCGCCCAGCGCGTCGCCGCCCTCGATCCGGTCGACCGGCGGGCGCTCGCCCGGGCGCTCCCGGTGCTGGAGGAGCTGCTCGAAGAGCGAGATCCCGGTCACGTGCGCTGAGGACAACCCCGCTCCCGCTTGAGTCACGGTGCCGCGCGGACGACAGTGGGGGCATGTCGCTCGCGACCTCCAGCCTGCGCCGCGGCGCCAAGCTCGCCAGCCTGCCGGCCTCG
>CAJCIY010000126.1 GCA_903970495.1 Candidatus Melainabacteria bacterium
AGTGCGGGTGATCGCGGTGACGATGACGACGACGAGAGCCACGAGCAGCCCGCAGGCGAGCCCGAAGAAGGTCACCTCGCCGGTGACGAACCCGAAGACCCCGAGCGAGACGCGGCTGCCCGTGCCGGCCGTGAAGGGGTAGACGAGGCCGCGGACGATGATCCCGCCGACCGCGGCGGCCAGCACCCCGACCCAGGTGGAGACGAAGGTCTGGAACAGGTTCACCTGCCCGAAGGCGGCGAGGAAGACCAGCACGAACGTCACGAGCAGGAAGGCCCCGATACCGGCGAGCTGCGCACCCCACAGGTGCTGGGCGGCCTGCCCGTCGAGCGGGGAGACGCGCCACCGGAAGGTGAGCAGGGACTCCAGGGCCCGGTTGGCGAACCCTCCCCTGCCGTCGACGTGATGGGTGATCGACGACGTCGAGGACTGGTTGGCGAGCGCGGCGACGACGACCAGGTCGACGACGACGGCGATCAGGGCGACGAGGGCGGGGCGGGTGCGCTGCATGCTGACCAACGCTATCGACATTTCCGGCATCCGCCTGCTCCGGCACGCCGCAGCGAAGCGGTCCGAGACCGGGCCGCGCCGGATCACCCGCCCTAGACTCGCTCTCATGACCGAGTCCGCAGCCCCGTCAGCAGCAGCGTCCGCTGGCCCCTCACCAGCGGCTCCTGCCGAGGACGCCGCGACGCACGACATCCCGATGCCGGAGCACCTGCGCGCGGCGATCGCCGCGGACTGGGAGCCGGCGCCGGCGATGCCGCATCCGGCCCGCCCCGACGGCGCCCCCTACGCTGCCCGCCGCCGCGCGGCACTGTCGGCGCAGCTGCCCGGCCAGCTCATCGTGGTGCCGGCCGGCGGGCTCAAGACCCGGGCCAACGACACCGAGTACGCCTTCCGTGCGGCGAGTTCGTTCACCTGGCTCACCGGCGAGACCGTCGCCGACGCCGTGCTCGTCCTCTCCCCCACGGCCACCGGCCACGACGCAACGCTCTACGTGCGCGAGTTCGCCCAGCCCGGCGAGGTCGCCTACTTCACCAGCCGCATGCACGGCGCGGTGTGGGTCGGCAACGTGCCCAGCGTCGAGCAGACCGCGACCGTGCTCGCGCTGACGACCCGGCCGCTGGCCGCGCTGGCCGACGACCTGGCCCGCTACCGCGACGACGAGGCGGCCGTCCTCACCGGCTTTGACGCCGGGGTGGATGCCCTGCTGCCGCGCGGGTCGGGCACCAGGCTCGGGCAGGTGCTCGACGAGCTGCGCCTGGTGAAGGACGAGTGGGAGCTGGACCGGCTGCGCTACGCCTGCGACGTGACCGCCCGCGGATTCGCCGACGTCGTCCGCGAGCTGCCGACGGTGCTGGGGCGCAGGGACCTGCGCGGTGAGCGCTGGCTGGAGGGCACCTTCTGGCGCCGCGCCCGGCTCGAGGGCAACGACGTCGGCTACGGCTCGATCGTCGGCGCGGGCGCCCACGGCACGACGCTGCACTGGTGGCGCAACCACGGCGCGATCGAGCCGGGACAGCTGCTGCTGGCCGACATGGGCGTGGAGACCGACGAGCTCTACACCGCCGACGTCACCCGCACGATGCCGGTGTCCGGCGAGTGGACGGCCGACCAGCGACGGGTCTACTCGGCCGTGCTCGAGGCACAGGACGCCGGCATCGCCGAGGTGAAGGCGGGTGCGGACTTCCTTGCCGCGCACCGCGCCGCCATGTGGGTGCTCGCCGATCACCTGCACTCGTGGGGCATCCTGCCGGTGAGCGCGGAGGTCTCCTGCGCCGAGGACAGCGAGCGCCCCGGCGCCGGGCTGCACCGCCGCTACACGCTGCACGGCGTGAGCCACATGCTCGGCATCGACGTGCACGACTGCGCGGCGGCCCGCCACGAGACCTACCGCGACGGCACGTACGCACCGGGCATGGTGCTCACCGTCGAGCCGGGCCTGTACTTCCAGCCGGACGACCTCACGGTGCCCGAGGAGCTGCGCGGCATCGGGGTCCGCATCGAGGACGACCTGCTCGTCACGCGCGACGGCAACCGCAACCTCTCCGACCAGCTGCCCCGGGCCGCGGGCGACGTCGAGGCCTGGGTCCGCTCGCTGAGCTGAGCCCGCACGGCGCGGCACGCTCGACGCGGACCGGCCGGCGTACGACACTCCCCGCCATGGCCGTGCTGCGCGTGGTGGGTGTCGACGCCGACCACCTGCTGCTCGTCGACCCCGACGGTGGCGGCCACCGCGTCGCGATCGACTCGGCGCTGCACGAGACGCTGCGACAGGCCTCGCGCGTCGGGCAGAGCCGGCTCACGCCGCGGGAGATCCAGGAGCGGCTGCGCGCCGGTGCCTCCGCCGACCACGTGGCCGAGGCCGCCGGCGTGTCGGTCGAGCGGATCCGCCGCTGGGAGGGTCCGGTCCTCGCCGAAAGGGCGCAGGCGGTGGAGCGGGCCGGCCGGACCCGGTACGCCCGCCCCACCGACGGCGCGGTGTCCGGGCCGCTGGCACGGCTGGTGACCGCGCACCTCGACCAGCTCGAGCTCACCGCCGAGTGGGACGCCCACCGCGGGCCCGACGGCGCGTGGGTGGTGACCGTCAGGCACGAGCGCGGCGAGGCCGCGTGGCGGTTCGCCGACGGCACGCTGACGGCGCTCGACCCGCACGCCGAGGCGTTCGGCTTCCGCGAGCCGCCGCGCGCGGTCGACGCGCCGCGCGAGAGCGCCCGCCGCAGCCGGGCGCAGCTGCCGAGCTGGGAGTCGATCATGGAGAACGCGCCGCCGCCCAACGCCTTCCCGACGTGACGCTCGCCCTCGGCATCGACGAGGGCAGCGGGCCGCTCGTGGTGCTGGTCCACGGCTTCCCCGAGACGCCCGTCTCCTGGCACCACCAGGTGCGCCCGCTGGTCGACGCCGGCTACCGCGTCGTCGCCCCCTGGCTCCGCGGCTACGGCCCGTCCCCCGCGGTCACCGACCCCGCCGACGTCACGATGGACCACGTCGCCGACGACCTGGCGTCCGTCGCCGAGGACCTGGGCTACGCGCAGGCCGCGTACGTCGGGCACGACTGGGGCGCCGCAGCGGTCTGGGCAGTGGGGCAGCTGCGCCCCGAGCGGGTCGCCGTGCTCGGCGCGATGTCGGTGCCGTACACCGGCCGGTCCCGCACGCCGCCGGTCGCACGCCTCCGCGAGGTCTTCGCCGACCGGTTCTTCTACATGCTGTGGTTCAACGACCCCGCGGCGCACGCCGACGAGGTGCTGGCCGCCGACGTCCGGGCGACGCTGCTCGCGACGTACGCGACCTGGTCGGGCGAGCCGCCGGCCGCCGCGCGGTGGGAGCTGCCGGCCACCGCGACGCTGCTCGACCAGCTGGCCGCCCCGGACCGGCCGATGCCGTGGCTCGACGACGCGGTCCTCGAGGAGGGCGTCCGGGCGTTCGGCGAGACCGGCTTCACCGGCGCGCTGGCCTGGTACCGCGCGCTCGACCTGACGTGGGAGCGGGTCCCCGGGTACGGGACGACGCCGGTGACCTGCCCCGCGCTGTTCCTCGGCGGCGAGCGCGACGGCGTGCTCCGCTTCACGCCGACGAGGGCGATGACGGCCCCGCTGGTGCCCGACCTGCGCGCCGACGTCCGGGTCGAGGGCGCCGGTCACTGGGTGCAGCAGGAGGCGCCGGAGGCCACGACGGCGGCGCTCACGGCGTTCCTCGCCTCCACGTACCCGCCCGGGGGGTAACCTCCGCGGATGCGCCTGCTGCTGCTCGCCCCGCCCGGTGCGGGCAAGGGCACCCAGGGGCTCGCGCTCGCCGCGCACTTCGGCGTCGAGCACATCTCCTCCGGCGACCTGCTGCGCGAGGAGCTGCAGCGCGGCACCGAGCTCGGCGAGCGGGCGCAGAAGTACCTCGACGCCGGCGACCTCGTCCCGGACGACGTGCTGGCCGAGCTGCTCATCGACCACATCAACGTCGCCGCGCAGAAGGGCGGCTACATCCTCGACGGTTTCCCCCGGACGGTCTCGCAGTCGGAGGCCGCCGCCGAGATCGCCGAGCGGATGGGCATCGGCCTGGACGCCGTCGTCTACCTCGAGGTGCCCACCGACGTGCTGGTGGCCCGACTGCTCGCGCGAGCCCGCGGCGCCGACGACTCCGAGGCGACGATCCGGCACCGGCTCGAGGTCTACGAGACCGAGACCGCTCCGCTCGTCGCCCGCTACCGCGAGCGCGAGCTGCTGCACGAGGTCGACGGCGACCGTCCGCCGGAGCAGGTGACCGCGGACATCGTCAGCATCGTGTCGGCCGTCGTCTAAGGTGCGCGTCGGGATCGTCCTCGGCGGCGGTGGCACCGTCGGCTACGGCTGGCACACCGGGGTGCTGCGCGGCCTCGCCGAGGTCGTCGACATCGACGCCCGGACCGTCGACGAGCTCGTCGGCACCTCCGCCGGCTCCTACGCGGTCGCCTACTCGCGGGCCGGCATCTCCCCCGCCGACCTGTACGCGCTCGCCGTCGGGCAGCCGCCGTCCGACGAGGCGGCCGAGCTGGTCCGGCGG
>CAJCIY010000127.1 GCA_903970495.1 Candidatus Melainabacteria bacterium
GCCGCGGAGCCACCGCGCACCCGGCGGTCCGCTCCGCCTGACCCGCCGCGGCCGGCTGGTCGTGACCTGCGGCGTCACCGCCGTGCTGGTCGGCACGACCGCCGGGATCCTCGTGCTGACCGGTGGCCGCCCGCACCCGGCCGCCGCGGCGACGGTCCACGTACGGGCGACACCGAGCCCGTCACCGAGCGTCCCGCTGACCGCGGCGGGTGTCCCGATCGCCGTGACGCAGGCCGTCGCCACCGCCGGCGGTGACCTGTCCGTCGCCGTGTACGACCGCACCGACGGCCGTACCTGGACCTACCACGACGAGAGCGGCCGGGTGGAGGCCAGCGTCTCGAAGCTCGACGTCCTCGGCGCGGTGCTGCGGGCGGAGCAGGACGGCGCGACGAAGACCGACGACGTCGCCGACGACGAGGCCGAGATGATCGAGCACAGCGACAACGACGCGGCCACCGACCTCTACGACACGGTCGGCCAGGACGCCATCGAGGACTTCGACGAGGCCGCCGGCGCGACCGACGTGCGCTACGCCGAGGACGGCTACTTCGGCCTCGACACCTCGACGGCGCTCGACCAGGTCGAGATCATGAAGGCGTACGCCTATCCCTCGACCGTCCTCTCCGCGGCGTCGCAGGCGCAGGCCACGGCCCTGTTCGGGCAGGTCGAGCCCGACCAGCACTGGGGGGCGAGCGGCGGTGTCCCCGCCGGCGTGACCGTCGACCTGAAGGACGGCTGGCTGCCGCACGGCACCGGCTGGGTGGTCGACACCGTCGGCCACGTCCAGGGTGACGGTCACGACTACGTGGTCGCGATCATGTCGGCCGGCAACAGCACCGAGCAGGCCGGCATCGACCGGCTCGAGACGGTCAGCGCGGCGGTCTGGGCGACCTCAGGCGGCTGAGACCGCCCGCTCGACCTCGGCGCGGTGCGCCAGCCCGGCGCGGTCCGCGTGGCGGCAGAGCACGACGCTGCCACCGCCGAGCAACGGCCCGACGTACGCGGCCCGCAGCAGCGCCGCGTCCAGCGCCGGGTCGCCGTCCGGCGCGATCAGCAGCCGGCGGTCGTCACCGGCACCGGCGGTCAGCTGCTCGTGCGTGAGCCCGTCGAGCGCGGCGGCGTCGCCGCCCGGCCGCGGGCCGGTGAAGCGGTCGCCGTAGCCGCGTACGTCGGCGGCGAAGTCGACCGCGTCCGGCCGCGGGTGCAGCAGCCCGGCGCCCATCGGGCGGAGCGAGAGCAGCAGCGTCTCGCCGCCCTCGGCGACCGCACCGCCCTCGGCGCCGACGGCCAGGTCACCCGAGGCAGCACCGGGCGCGACGGTGAGGCCGGCGTTCCAGCAGCCGGCGACGACCACGAGCGACTGCCAGTGCAGCGGGAGCGTCAGCGCCGCGGTGTCACCCGGTCCGAGACCGAGACCGTCGACGAGCAGGTTCGCGGTCTTGGCCACCCAGTTGGCGAAGGTGCTCGCCGACAGCTCGGTGCGCTCGCCGCTCTCGTCGTCGTAGCAGGTGAGCAGCGGCGACGCGCCGTCGACGGCGAGCCGCGCGGCGAGCAGGTCCGGGAGGGTACGGCTCACGGGCGGGTCACGGCCCGCAGGGCACGCCGTCGATGGTCTGCCCCTGGTCGAGGTCGGCGGCGCTCGTCGTGCCGTCGTTGGCCGCGGTGCCCGTCGAGGAGGTGGCCGTCGGGCTGACGCTCGGTGTCGACGTGCTCGCGGTCGGGGTGGTCGCGGTCGGTGCGTGCACCCCCTCGAAGCCGGTCCCGATGGTCAGCTCGAGCGTCCCGGCGGTCTGCGCGCTGTCGGCTGTCAGCGTCGCCCCGGTCACGGAGCGGGCGAGCTCGGCGGCCTCCGCCGCGTCGGCCGGGTTGTAGCGGATGGTCGTGCCCGACGTGATCGAGACCGTGCCGACCGACGGCACCTGGAAGCCGTAGGACTCGAGCGAGGTGCGGGTGCGGGCCGCGGCACCGGTGACACCGGAGCCGTTCTCGACGGTGAGCGCGGTGTCGGCCGGCGTCGCCGGCGTCACCGTCGAGACCGGGTTCGGGACAACCGGGGCGGCAGCGTTGGGGTCCCGTTCTGCTGTGAGGTTGGCGAAGAAGGTCGCGAGCTTAGCCATGTTCAGCTGCACGTAGCTCACGTTCTGACCGTCGATCTCGGTGTAGGCGTTGCTGTTCTCGACGGGCACCGTGGCGAAGCGGATCTGGTCCGGCTTCAGGCTGCGGAGCCGGTCCGCGAGATCCAGAAGTGCCAGGCCCTTCTTCAACCCGTCATCGACCGTCAGGCTCTTGGTCGCCGTCTCGAGCACGTCGTTGATGGTCGCGGGATCGCGCGTCGCCGTCGCCTTGTCCTCGATCGCCGTGATGAAGCGCTGCTGGCGGTGGATCCGGTCGAGGTCGCCGTTCGGCAGGTCGTGGCGCTGCCGCACGAACTTGAGCGCGGTCGCACCCTCGATGGTCTGGACCCCGGCGGGCAGCATGAGGTCGTCGTATCGGGGGTCGTAGGCGCCGTGCTCGTACTCGGTGGGTACGGTGACCCCGTCGTCCGGCTGGTAGCCGACGAGCCTCGGGTTCTCGAGGCAGACCCTCACTCCGCCGACGGCGTTCGAGATGTTGACGAACTGTCCGAAGCTGACGCTGATGAAGTGGTCGATGTGCAGACCGGTGAGCGCCTCGACCGTCTGGGTCAGCAGCGCCGGCCCGCCGCCCTTCGCGTGGTTCTCGCCGTCGGCGTATGCAGAGTTGATCTTGAACGTACCGTAGCCCGGGATTGGAACGAAGCTGTCACGCGGGATCGACACCAGCGTCGCCGGCCCGTTGTTCGGGGCCAGGTGCAGGATGATGATGGTGTCGGTGTTGTCCGACCCGCCGTCGTCGGTGGTGCCGAGCTGCTGCAGCTCTGCAGCGGACAGCCCGGCCCTGTCGTCGTCACCGACGATGAGGATGTTCTCGGCACCGTCCTTGGCCACCGCGGGCCGCTTTCCGGTGATCGTCAGCGGGATGCCGTGGATGTTGCCCTTGAGGTGCAGGTAGTAGGCGAACGCCGCACCGGAGAGGCCGAGCACCAGCACGCTCGCCCCGACCGCTACCCAGGCGCCGACCCGGATCCAGCGGCGTCGCCGCGGTCGCTCCGCGTCGGACCGGCCCCCGTGCCGACCCCGTGGTGACAGCTCGGCGGGGAGCGGCAGCCTGCCGTCGCCGGAGTCGTCGTACGTGCCAGCCACAGCGTTCCTTCCGTCGGGTGCGGTGGCGCCGGCGGGCCGGGCCGCCAGTTGCCTGCTGCGCTCTTCGTTGTGCCTCGCGAAAGATCTCCGAGAGAACTGTCCCGGAGCCTCGCTCGCCGTAGAACGCTCGATCGGGTCAATCGGTTGCCTACCGCTCCCGGCGGAAGACTAAGAATACGTGGCAGCCGGGCCCCTCTTGCTGCACCGGTTCCGGCGTGCCGGAGCCCGCTAACCTTCCGCGTATGAGAGCGCTCGTGCTCGCCGGCGGGTCCGGCACTCGCCTGCGCCCGATCACCCACACCTCCGCCAAACAGCTGGTCCCCGTCGCGAACAAGCCGCTATTGTTTTACGGCTTGGAGGCGATCCGCGACGCCGGCATCATCGACATCGGCATCATCGTCGGCGAGACCGAGCCCGAGATCCGAGCGGCCGTCGGCGACGGTTCCGCGCTCGGCATCGAGGTCACCTACCTGCGGCAGGACGCGCCGCGCGGCCTCGCGCACGCCGTCCTCATCGCGCGGGACTTCCTCGGCGACGAGCCGTTCGTCATGTACCTCGGCGACAACCTCATCGTGGGCGGCATCTCCGAGCTGGTCGCCGAGTTCGCCGGCGGCGGCTTCGACGCGCAGATCCTGCTCACGAAGGTCGACCAGCCCGAGCAGTTCGGCGTCGCCGAGCTCGATGTCGACGGCAAGGTCGTACGCCTCGAGGAGAAGCCGAAGCACCCGCGTTCGGACCTCGCCCTGGTCGGCGTCTACATGTTCGGCCCGCACGTCCACGACGCGGTCCGCGCGATCGAGCCGTCGGCGCGCGGCGAGCTGGAGATCACGCACGCGATCCAGTGGCTGATCGACCAGCGGTACGACGTGCGCAGCCACCTCGTGACCGGCTACTGGAAGGACACCGGCCGGCTCGACGACATGCTCGACACCAACCGCAAGGTGCTCGAGTCCGTCGAGCCGTCGATCGCCGCGTCCGCCAGCGTCGACGCCGCCAGCCGGCTGGTCGGGCGGGTGGTGGTCGAGGACGGCGCGCAGATCGTCAACTCCACGGTCCGCGGTCCCGCCATCATCGGCCGCAACACCCGCGTCGTGGACACGTACGTCGGGCCGTTCACCTCGATCTACTACGACTGCGTGATCGAGGGCACCGAGCTCGAGCACTCGATCGTCCTCGAGCGGTGCCGGATCAGCGGCATCAGCCGGATCGAGGACTCGCTGATCGGCCGCGACGTCGAGGTCACGCCCTCGCAGGCGCTGCCCAACGCCCACCGGCTGCTGCTCGGCGACCACTCCAAGGTGAGCGTCGCGACGCCATGACCGTCCACATCACCCGCGATGTGGCGACATCGACGTCCCCCACGACGTCGTGAGGCTGCTGGTCACCGGTGCGGGCGGGCAGCTCGCCACCGACCTCATGCTGCTCGTGCCGGGGCGGCCCGCCTTCGGCAGCGCGGTCGCGTACGGCATCGACCAGCTCGACATCACCGACGCCGCGGCGGTGCGCACCGTCCTCGCCCGGGAGGCCGACCGGGGCGACCTGGTCGTCGTCAACGCCGCCGCCTGGACCGACGTCGACGGCGCCGAGGCGAAGGAGGAGGCCGCGTACGCGGTCAACGCCACCGCCTCGGCCCACCTCGCCGCCGCGTGCGCCGAGGTCGGCGCCCCGCTCGTCTACGTCTCCACCGACTACGTCTTCGCCGGGGACCGGCCGCCCGAGGGGCCCGCGTACACGCCGGACGACGAGCCGGACCCGAGGACCGCGTACGGGCGGACCAAGCTCGCGGGCGAGCGGGCCGTGCGGGAGCTGCTCCCGGACCGCAGCTGGGTGGTCCGCACAGCCTGGGTCTACGGGCCGGGCAGGAACTTCGTCGCGACGATGACGCGGCTGGCCGGCGAGCGCGAGACGCTGACCGTCGTCGACGACCAACGCGGCAGCCCGACCTGGTCGCGCGACCTCGCCGCCGGGCTGCTGGAGCTGCTCGAGAAGCGGCCCGCGCCCGGCGTGCTCCACGCCACGGGCGGCGGCGAGACGACCTGGTACGGCCTGGCCCGGGCGACGTTCGCCGAGCTCGGCCTCGACGCCGAGCGGGTGCAGCCGACGTCCAGCGCGGCGTACGCGTCGGCCACGCCGCGGCCCGCGTACTCGGTCCTGTCGGGGGCGGCGTGGGCGGCTGCCGGGCTCACCCCGCTGCCGCACTGGACCGTCGCACTCGCCAACGCCCGTCGGGAACCCGGTGCGGTGCCTGGATACAGCCGGGCGGTATGAACGCGCGGTCGGGCTTGCTGCTGCGGGCAGCAGCAGATTTCGGACGAATGGCTCAACTCGCTGCGCCGTGCAGCCGATTACCTAAGGTGTGCCGTACGGGACCACCGGGCGGTGCGAGCGCGTCGCCGATCTCGACCGTGAGGTTCACCCCGCAGCCGGCCGTTGCGGCGAGTCCGCGCATGGGCCGAGACCACCAGACCACCAGACCGCAGCCGATCCGCCCTGGGAGTCCCTCGTCGTGAGCCGCAGCCACCTGCCGACAGTTCGCCGCCCGCTCCTCGCCCGTGGCCTGCTCTGTGCCGGCTGCCTTGTCGGCGGTGTCCTCGCGGGGGTTGGGGCACTGCCCGGGTTTGCTTCGGCAGCGCCCGCACGGTCCACCCTGAGCGCGCAGCAGGACATCGGCGGGCTCGACCCGTCAGACCAGCAGCGCGCGACCTCGATGATGCCCGGTGACTCCGTCGACGGAGCTCAGGTGCGAGTCGCGCACGCGCAGCTCGACCCGTCGGTGTCTGCCGCGACGCTCCAGCCGGTCAGGTCCGCGGACCTCAACGGCATCGATGTTTCCAGCTATCAGCACCCGGGCGGTGCTGCCATCGGCTGGACGTCGGTACGCGCGAGCGGCGTCAGCTTCGCCTTCGTGAAGGCGACGGAGAGCACCGGGTACACCAACCCCTACTACGCCCAGGACGTGAAGGCGGCACGAGCCGCCGGCATCAGCGTGGGCGGCTACCACTTCGCGCGTCCGGCGTATTCCGCGACGGCCCAGGCCGACCACTTCGCGGCGGTGCTCCGTACCGCCGGGGGCACCCTGCCTCCGGTGCTGGACCTCGAGGACAGCGGTGGACTTGGGGTGGCTGCGCTCCGGAGCTGGACCGCGACCTTCCTGGCGCGCGTCCGCTCCGACGTCGGTGTCACGCCCGTCGTCTACACCGGTCCCTACTTCTGGGCCGACGAGCTCGGCGGCTCCACCGGGTTCGGCGCCTACCCCCTGTGGATCGCCCAGTACACGTCCGCGGCGGCCCCCGACGCTACCGGCGGGTGGAAGGCGTGGACGTTCTGGCAGTGGACCGACGGCTCCTACTTCTCGCCGAAGGCCGTACCGGGCATCTCGGGCTCGGTCGACCGAGATCGCTTCTCCGGTTCGGCCGCACAGCTTGCCGCCCTGGCGGCCGGCAGCAACGGCCAGTGGCTGACCGTCGTCGCGCCGCACCTTCAGGGCCGAGCGCTCAGCACGACACAGCTGAACACCTACGTACACGACCTGGCGCGGGGGACGGGCCGGCCGGCCGTGGCCTTCGCCATGGAACGGACCACCGCGGGAGTGCAGACCGACGTCCGCGCGGCCTTCGAGCGCGTGCTCAGCCGGCCGGTCGATCCGAGCGGTCTCGCGGCCTGGACCAAGCGCCGCGGAACGGGTGGGTACAGCGAGCTCCAGATGGTCGTCGCCATGACCGAGTCCGCCGAGTTCGCGAAGCTGTCACACGGGACGCCTGCCGGCCTGATCACGCGCCTCTATGAGGTGGACCTCGGCAGGACGCCCTCCGCGTCCGACATCGCAAACTGGTCCCGGACCGAGGCCGCACACGGGCGGGACGCCGTCGCCTATGACATCGGCTTCAGCCCCGAGGCGCTCGACGTCGCTGTAGAGCGCGAGTACCAGGCGGTGCTCGGGCACCTCGCCGACCCGGCCGGCCTGCGTTCCTGGGCGTCCGTCGCGCTGCGATCAGGGACACGGTGGGAGTCGCTGATCGCAGCCCTGTACAGCAGCGCCGACTACCTGAGCCGGAACAACCTTCCCTAGGCCTGCGGCGCGCCGACGGGGCCGCGTTGTGGCCCCGGCTAGGGTCCGTCGCGTGTCCAGCAGCGCCCCGCCCGAGCGCCCGGCGCGAGCCACAGCGGGAGCGGCGCTCATCGCCGCGGCTCCCGAGATGCTCCCGGCAGGGGTGGCGGCAGCCGCGGTCCTGCTCGTCCTGCTCGTCGACCTCGCGGACTTCACCACGGCGCTCGCGATCGTCCTGGGTGTCGGCGCGTTCCTGGCTGTCGCGGCAGCGGTCTGGGTGCTGGCCCGTCGGACCGCCACCGTCCCGCGCGCCGGCCGGTACGCGGCCGTCGTCGACCTGCTCGCGTTGCTGGCTGGCGTGGTCTGGATCATCGCCAACACCCACTACTCGTCGCAGCACCTCGTGCTCGACCGCGACCCGGCCATCTACAACACGGCCGCGCAGTGGCTCGTACACCACCCGTCTCTCGCCGCGGTCTCGCACTACCAGCAGTTCGGCACGCCCGTGCAGACCGCCCGGCAAGGCTGGTCCACGGTCGACGACATCTCGCACTACTACCCGCAGGGCATGCACGGCGTCGTCGCTCTGGCCGCCCTTGTCGGCCGGGTGTTCGGCAACGCCGCGCTGCTGAAGGCCAACGTCGTGCTGGGCGGTCTCGGGCTGCTGGCCTTCTACAGCTTCGCCCGCACGGTGGTGCCGCGGGGTTGGGCGCTCCTCGCGATGATCGCCCTCGGCTCGACGATGCCGCAGATCCACTTCAGTCGTGACACCTACAGCGAGCCGTTGGGGCAGCTCGCGGTGTGGGTCGGGCTGACCCTGTTCGCCCGGGCCCGCGCGCACGGCGGCTGGTGGCCGTACGCCCTCACCGGCTTCGTGTTCGGCGCCTCGATGACGTCACGCGTGGATGCGTTCCTCGGGTTCGTGCCCATCCTGGCCATGGCCGTGATGGTCGCGGGCGGCGCGCCGATCGGCCGCCGCATCGGAGCGCTCGGGCGGGTGGTCCTGCTGGCCGTAGGGACGCTGGTTCCCTTCGTCGTGGGGTTCGTCGACCTGCGCGATCACAGCGGCACCTACTACATCGACCTACACACCAATATCTTCTCGGTCTTCAAGCTCGACCTAGCCACCGCGGTCGCGGCGGTCGTCGCGGTCGGTCTCGTGTGGTGGGGACCGCTGTGGCGGCTCGTGCTGAGATGGCGCCGGCCGCTCGGCTACCTGCTCTCAGCGGTGCTGTTGATCTTGTTTGCCGGGCTCGCGCTCCGCCCG
>CAJCIY010000128.1 GCA_903970495.1 Candidatus Melainabacteria bacterium
ACTACGACCACGTGCCGCCGCCCAAGGCGATCGCGCCCGACACCATCCCGCCGAACCTCGCGGCCGGCGACGTCGCGGGCACGTACGCCAGCTACGGCCCGCGGGTCCCCGCGATCGTCGCCTCGCCGTACGCCAAGCCGAACGGCACGACCGACGTCGTGCACGACCACACCTCGATCCTCGCGACGATCGAGGCCAAGTGGAACCTGCCTGCGCTCACCTACCGCGACGCCAACGCGACCACGGTCGCGGACTTCCTCGACCTGTCCAAGGCCCGGTTCGCCCGGCCTCCGACGCTGGCCAAGCCGGCAGACTTCCTGCCCGAGCTGCTCGCGACGCTCGAGGCGGCGCTGTGAGCAGCCGGCGTCGCGGTGTCGTCCTCGGCGCCGTCGCCCTGCTGGCGACGGTGGGGGTGGCGGGCGCCATCACCGTGCAGGCGTCGGCGGCCCCGCAGCGCACGAAGACCCCGGTCACGACGGTGCCGCACTTCGACCACGTCGTCGTGACGTACCTGGAGAACGAGGACGCCGCGGCGACCTTCGAGGACCCGACGGCCGCACCGAACCTTGCCAGGCTGCGCACGCTGGGTTCCTACGTCCCGCAGTACTTCGGCGTCGGGCACAACAGCCTCGACAACTACCTCGCCCTCTTCGGCGGCGAGGAGCCGACGACCGCGACCGAGGCGGACTGCCTCGGCAAGCTCGTCGGCTCGTGCGAGTACCCGGCCACCGTGCCGACGCTCGGCAGCAGCCTCGACGCCGCCGGCAAGAGCTGGAAGATCTACTCCGAGGGCATGGCAGGAGTGCTGGGCACCGGGGGTGACTGCCTCCACCAGACCGACCCGGACCTGCCCGACGTCTACCAGGGTCCGGGCAGCAACGGGTACGCCACCCGCCACAACCCCGCCATGTGGTTCGACTCGGTCATCGACGACGGGTCCTACTGCGACGCGCACTCGGTGGACTACACCCAGCTCGCGACGGACGACAGGAGCGGCTCCACGCTCCCGACGTTCAGCTTCGTCGAACCGGACACGTGCCACGACGGCCACGACGACACCTCGACCGGCTGTCTCGGCGACCCCGAGGGCGCCACCGCCCCCGACGGCGTCGCCGCGCTCGACGCCTGGCTCGGCGACGGGAAGCGGGGCGACCCCGGCTTCGTCTCCCAGCTGCTGAACTCCCGCGGGTGGCGGTCGGGCAACAACCTGCTCGTCATCACCTTCGACGAGGCGCTGGCTACGGGGGCCGGCTCGGACGCCAGCGGGTGCACGTCATGCCACGACGGATCGGACGGCGGTCGCATCGGCGCGCTCTTCATCGGCACCGGTGTGCGGGCGGGGTATGTCTCGACGTACGTCGGTGACCACTACGGCCTGCTGCGGACGATCGAGCAGAGCGAGGGCCTGCCGACGCTCGCCAGCCAGGCTGCGTCCCCGGCTGCCAGGGCGACGGTGATGGACGGTTCGGCGAAGCCGATCACCGACATCTTCCGCTCCCGGGCCGCCACGACGTCCTCGACGACCTGAGGTGCGAGCAGGCGCCTGGTGGCTCGTCGGCGCGCTGCTGCTGACCTGCTCCCTCGTCGGATGCGGGCACCGGAGCGCCGCCGAGAGCGTGGCGACCGCCCCCGCGGGCGAGGCGCTCACGGTGACCGTGACACTCACGAAGGACGGGTGCTCCGCCTCGCCCGCGGTCATCGCCGACGGCCCCACCGTCTTCGCGGCCAGCAACGTCGACGACACCGGGACCAGCGAGGTCGGACTGGCCCGCAACGGTGTCGTGCTGGCCGAGAACGAGGGCGTGGGACCCGGACAGCAGGGCTCGTTCAGCCTCGACCTCACGGCCGGTGACTACCAGCTGCTGTGTCCACGAGCATCCGGTTCGGTCCAGCAGATCACGATGCGCGTCGCCGCGGTGACCCGGCCGCGGCTCACCGGCGTCGCCCTCGCCGATGCCCGGGCGCAGACCGCGGCGGTCGGTGGTTACCGCACCTACCTGCAGCAGCAGGCCGACGCGCTGGTCACGGCGACCGCCGCCTTCGAACAGGCGATCGTGGCGGGAGACCTGCCGCGTGCCCGCGCCCTGTACGCGGCGGCCCGAGCGCCGTACGAGCGGATCGAGCCGGTTGCCGAATCGTTTCCCGATCTCGACCAGGCCATCGATGCGCGCCGCAACGACGTCCCGGCCGGGCAGGACTGGTCGGGGTTCCACCGCCTCGAGTACGCGCTCTTCGCCGAGAACACCCTGGCCGGGACGTCGTTCTACGCCAGGAACCTGCTGCTCGACGTCTCGGTGCTGCGCGCCCGGCTTGCGACGCTGCCGCTCCAACCGGCACAGCTCGCGAACGGGGCGGTGACACTCCTCGACGAAGTCGGCCGTACGAAGGTGACGGGCGAGGAGGAGCGCTACAGCCATCTCGACCTCGTGGACTTCCAGGCCAACGTCGACGGCGCCCAGAAGGCCTTCGACCTCCTTGCCCCGGCTTTGCCGAGAACGCTCGTCGCTGAGGTGCGCCTCCGGTTCACGGACATGGACGCCGCGCTCTCCCGGCTGCGAACCGGGCCGGCAGTCGGAGATGTGCGGTCCTACCAGCAGGTCGGCGCACCGCAGCGACGCGCACTGGCCGCTGACGTCGATGCCCTTGCCTCTCCCTTGTCCCAGGTGGCGGGAGCGCTCACCGCGACCTAGCCGTTCGAGGGCATCGCCGTGGTCGACGATCCGCAGGTCGCCGAGGCGGTCGTCCGGGTCGCGTCCCTCGCGCTGCACCGGCGGTGCCCAGCGCGCGGTGCGATGGTGGAGCTCATGGATGACGCCGAGTTCCAGCGCTGGTACGGCCGGTGGGACCCGCTCGTACCCGCGGCGGTCCGGGA
>CAJCIY010000129.1 GCA_903970495.1 Candidatus Melainabacteria bacterium
CTGTACGCGCGCGCGCTTGCGGAGGTGGGCCTGGCCGCCCCCGCCAGCCACGCTGACGGGGCCGGCGCGATCCGGCTCCGGCTCGCCGGGCAGGCTGACCTCGCCGACCAGGTCCACCACGCGGCGGCGCTGCACGTTGCCCTGCTGCCCGCCTCCTACCTCGCGCAGCTCGGCCAGCGGTTCGTCGCCCGGCTCTACCGCCGCATCGTGCTGCACGAATGCAGCTTCCTGCTCCTAGCCGAGCGCGAGGGCGAGCTGGTCGGGTTCTGCGCGGGGACGACCGACACGTCGTCGCTGTACAGGACGTTCGTCGTCCGGGACGGTGTGCCCGCGTCGCTAGCAGCTGGCCTCACGATGGCGCGGAGCCCGCGGTCGACTGTGGAGACCCTGCGCTACGGACGCGGCGGCGAACGGGCCGATGAACCTCAGGCAGCCGGCGAGCTGCTCTCCCTGGCGGTGACTCCCGACGCCCGTCGAGACGGGACGGGCCGAGCCCTCGTCGTCGCCTGTCAGCAGCAGCTCAACCGGTGCGGGACCGGTCAGGTCCGGGTGACGGTCGGCGCCCGGAACGAGGGGGCGGTACGGCTGTACCGAGCCTGCGGCTTCCGGGACCTGAGGAGAGTCGACATCCACCGCGGGACCTCGTCGCTCGTACTGGCCTGGCCGTGATCACGGCTGCCCTCGGCGCGAGCCTGACGGCGGCGGCGACCACGGCCGTGGCGACCCCGCTCGTGGCCCGCGTCGCGATATCGGTCGGACTCCTGGATCGGCCGGGACCGCTGAAGGTCCAGACCCGACCGGTTCCGTATCTCGGCGGGGTCGCTGTCGCGCTCGGCCTCCTGGCGAGCAGCGGCTTCGGCGACGCGCAGCTCCTCGCGCCGCTTGCGGTCGCGCTGGTGCTCGGGTTGATCGACGACGCGCGCGGCCTGTCCGTGGGGGTCCGGCTCGTCGCGGAGATCGGCGTCGGTGTTTCCGTCGCTGTCACAGCCGACGGACGAGCCGGGGCCGCGTCCGCGGCCGCCGCCATCGTGCTCACCGTGCTCCTCGTCAACGCCGTCAACATGGTCGACGGGATGGACGGTCTCGCAGCGGGGGTCGTCGGTGCCTCAGCCGTCGGCTGCTCACTGCTGTCCTCGGGGCGATGGGCCGTGCTGGCCGCGGCGCTCGCCGGCGGGTGCGCGGGGTTCCTCGTCCACAACCGGCCTCCCGCACGCATCTATCTAGGTGACGCCGGCTCCTATCTGCTGGGCTCGGCCGCCGCGGTGCTCGTCGTGCACATCCTGTCCGGCCCGATCTCCCGTCGCGGCGGTGCTGCGACCGTCGGCGCGGTGATCGGCGGCGGCATCCTGTTGGTCGCCTATCCCGCCGTCGAGCTGACCGTCACGGTGTTGCGGCGCGTGCTGCGGGGGGAGAGCCCGTTTGCCGGCGACCGCAACCACCTCTACGACCAGCTACGTCGCCGGGAGACCTCGGTGTGGCACACCCTTATCGGCCTCTCGGGTGCACAGTGCGTCGCTGTCGTGGCCGGTGTGCTGGTCCTTCATGGACGCGGCTGAGTGCGTGCGACCAGGCTGGCAGCGTCGCTGACAGTGAGAGATGCTCCTCCGCGTGCTGCCGCGCTGCCCTGCCCCAGCGCTCGCGCAGCTGCCCGTCGCGCAGCAGTCGCTCGGCGGCATCGACGAAGGCTTCGACGTCACCGACCGCGCAGATCGTTCCGCTGACGTCGTGGAGCACGACGTCAGCAACCCCCGGAACGTCGGTCGCCACGATCGGCAACGCCGCGAGGGCAGCCTCGATCAGCACCCCCGGGAGTCCCTCGCCCTCCGGCCGGCTGGTGAACAGCAGCACATCGGATTCGGCGAGCAGCTGGGCGACGTCCTCGCGGCGCCCGAGCATCGACACCCCGGCCTCGCGTGCCGCGGCCCGTACGCCGGCAGTCCTCGGACCGTCCCCGATCATCACCGCAGCCAGATCGACCCCGCGGCCGCGGAGCCGTCGCACGACCTCGATGAAGAGCTCCGGTCGCTTGCCTTTGGTCAGCTGGCCTACGAACGCGACTACCGGGGTGGCAAGGACGTCGGGACGGTGCGCCGGGCGGCCGCGGACATCCCGACCGTTGCGGAGCAGCACGGCGCTGATGCCGTAGAGCGCCTCGAGATCGACTGCGACGTCGCTCGAGACAGCGCCCACCAGCGACGCGCGGCGCAGCAGGGCGGCATAGAGGCGACGACGCGGGCCGGTTCGCGCACCGTTGGTCCCGATCGCCAGCGCAAGCAGCGCCGGTCTCTTGCGCCGGGCGATGAGGGACGCGTACTTGAGCGTGTCGAGCCCGTGGCACACGACGACGTCCGGGCGCTCCTCGTGCACCAGATGTCGCACTCGCCACACCCCCCGCGGGTCGACCCAGACGCGGCGCAGCCGACCGGCCGGCGCTGTAGCCGGGTGCTCGACGCGCACGGCGTCGCCGCCCGGCGACGTGAAGAGGGTCGCGATCGAGTGCCGGTCCGTCGGCGACCCGAGCTCGTCGGCGAGCAGCCGGGCGTAGACCTGCGCCCCTCGCGCCTGTGCGGTCGGCAGGACGTGCAGGACTCGCACCCGTCACTCCCCTTCTACCGCGTGGTCCGCTCGCCATCGCAGCGCGTAGCATGCCCCGACTGCAAGGCCCTGCTGATGAAGTCTTCGCGCTGATGCCGTTCACGAGCGGGGCAGCACCTCTGATCGGCTGGTCCACGGTTCACGCGGGCATCGTCGCGATCGCCATCCTCGGCCTCGGGGTTCCGATCGCGCTGCGCGAGGGACGCCACCACGCGCAGCCAAGGTTGCCGGCACTTCTGCTCGCAAGCCTCGTGCTGCACCTCGTCGGCGCGGTGACGCAGGCGGAGGTCGTGGCCCACTACTACGGAAACTCGGCCGACTTCCAGCGGTACGACGGGCAGGGCGCCGCCCTCGCGATCGGTATACGGCACCTCCACCTCGCCACCGCGGGGCTGACGATTCCCGGCACTGGCACGGTCAGCGTGGTGACCGGCGTCGTCTACGCCGTGACCGGAGTAGACCAGCTCGGCGGGTTCTTCGTCTTCACGGCGTTGTCTTGGGTGGGGTTGCTGTGCTTCTACCGGGCTGCCCGCCTCGCTCTGCCCGGTGTTGCCAGCAAGCGGTATGCGGTGCTGCTGTTCCTGCTCCCGTCACTGCTGTACTGGCCGTCTCAAGCCGGCAAAGAGGCCCTGATGCTCCTGGGCCTGGGCATCGCGACCTACGGCGCCGCGCTGCTGTACGTCGGGCGGACGGTCGCGGGAGTGCTCACCGCCGCCCCTGCTCTCATCGGCGCGGCGTACGTACGCCCGCACGAGGTCGCCCTCATCGTCGCGGCATTCGTCGTCGGGGCCGTGGCGCGACGACCTGGAGCCCGCCCGCGTGCGCGAACCCGCTGGGCGGTGACCGCAGGGCTCGGTGTCGGGGCACTGGTCCTCGCCGCCATCGTGACCGCGCACTTCCTCGGCCTGGACAGCGTCTCGAGCTCGGCGCTGCAGAACGCGATCCGGTCGGCCAACGGTCACACCCAGCGGAGCGGAGGCGGGTTCGGATCGAGTCACGGTGGGTGGAGCTCCTCGCCGTTGGCCTACCCGCGAGACGTCGTGACCGTTCTCCTGGAGCCGCTGCCGTGGCGGGTCAGCAGCCTCGTGCAGGCCATAGCGCTCGTCGAGAACCTCATCCTGATCACGCTGGTGGTCAGGTTTCGGCGCTCGCTACTCGGAAGCCTGCGGGCCGCGGCCCGCGGTGGCATGCCCCTCATGCTCGTCGTCTACTGCGTCCTGTTCGTGTACGTCTTCGCAGCGCTCGGCAACATCGGTCTCCTGGAGCGGGAACGGACGCTGCTGTTCCCGTTCCTGCTGATGCTGCTGTGCGCACCTCCGGCCGAAAGCAGACGTCGCGCGAGGGCTCGCGCACAGCGCGCCGAGTGGGACGTGCCAGGCGTCCTCGTCGGAGTCCTACGGCACGCTGAAGGTTGACTCCTCGAACCAGCGGACGGTGCGGTCGAGTCCCGTCTCGAGGTCGATCGGCACGACCGCGGGAAACAGGCTCCGTAGGAGCGACCCGTCGCCCCGTGAGTAAGCGATGTCTCCTGCGCGGGCGGGGAGATGGACGCGTTCGAGGTCTCGACCGACTCTGCGCTCGAGCAACGCGACCAGATCGAGCAGCGTGGTGGTCGTACCGAACGCGAGGTTCACGGGGCCGGGATACGCCACGCCGTCCTCGAGTGCCGCGGTGATCACCTCGACCACGGTCTCGACCGAGGTGAAATCGCGGGTCTGTCGGCCGTCCCCGAAGATCTGCAGCGGCTCGCCGGACAGCGCCGCCTGCACGAACGCCGGCACCACAGCGGCGTAGGCGTGCCCGGCCGCCTGCAGGGGGCCGAAGACGTTGAAGAAGCGGAGCGCGAGCACGGGCAGGCCGAAGGAGTGCTGGAACGCCAGCGCGTAGGCCTCCGCCGCGAGTTTGCTCGCGCCATAGGGACTGAGCGGGGCGACCGGGAGCAGCTCGTGCTTGGCGGGTGCAAGGTTCGCGCCGTACACCGAGGAGGACGACGCCATCACGACGCGGGCACCGACGGCCCGCGCTGCCTCGACCACCCGGAGCGTGCCGGTGGCGTTGACCTGGTGGCTCGCCTCCGGGTCGACGAGCGATCGAGGGACGGAGGGACGGGCGGCCAGGTGCACGATCGCGCCCGCGCCGCGGGCAGCCGCAGCGAGCTCCGCCTGGTCGAGGATGCTGCCGACGCGCAACTCCAGCGCGCACCCCCGCAGGTTCGACGCGAACCCGGTGGACAGGTCGTCCAGCACGGTGACGTCGTGGCCGGCCGCAACCAGAGCGCGGCAGAGATTGCCGCCGATGAAGCCGGCGCCACCGGTGACCAGGACCCTCATCGGCCTCCCGCCGTCGTGACATGTGCGCGCCGGAACGGTACAACTGGCGCGTGCCACCCGACGCGCTGCGAGCGCGGATTCTCCTTGTGGCACAAGACTTTCCATGGCCCGTCACCGGAGGTTCACTCCAGCGACTCGGACACGTCATCGGGACGTTGGCGGAGCTTGGTGACGTGGACCTTTTCGCCCTGGTGCACCCGTACCGGACTGAGGAGCTTGTGGCGCCACGCGGTGCTCCGGTACGGCGATGGACGAAGACGGTGATGCCCGCGCCGGACCTGCGCCTGGCGCGTCGGGCCGCCTGGCTCGCCTCCGGGCTCCCGCTCGAGCTCGCCAACCGCGACTTCACCCGGGTGCGACAAGACCTGTCGGACTGGGCCGACCAGAGATACGACCTGGTGTGGGTCAGCAAGCTCGCCAGCTGGCATGCGGTGGGCGGTCCACCGCTCGGTCCGACCGTCCTCGACTTGGACGACTTGGAGGCCCGGAGGGTCCGGGCGACCTTCGCCGCCGGCGCGGCGGGGCCGCAGCGGGGTGGACGCACCCGCGGCCACCTCGCCGCAGCGAGGGCGCAGAACACCCTGAGTGCGCGCCGGTGGGACCGGCTCCAGCGGCGCGCGGCGAGGTCGGTGGCGCGGACTGCCCTGTGCAGCGACCTCGACATCCGCCGGTCAGGTCTGGCCAACGCGGTTCGGGTCGGCAACGGCTACCCGGTGCCGCCCGTTGCGCTCGGGGAGCGAGCTCCTGCAGCCGCGCCGCGCATCCTGTTTGCCGGTGTTCAGTACTACCCACCGAATGCCGACGCAGCCGCCTGGCTCGCCAACGAGATCGCCCCCCGGATCCGGTCGGTCCTGCCAGAGGTCGAGATCCGACTCGTCGGTGAGGTACATCCGCCCGGTAGGGCGCTGGACGATCCGCCACGCGTCCATGTGGTGGGGCGTGTCGCGCAGATGGACGACGAACTGGCCCGCGCCGATCTCATAGCTGTGCCACTGCGGTCCGGAAGCGGGACGCGCGTTAAGGTCCTGGAGGGGTTCGCACATCGCATCCCGGTCGTCGCCACAACGGTTGGCGCGGAGGGACTGGGTGCCCGAGACGGCACGCATCTGCTGCTCGCCGACGACGCGGAGTCCTTTGCGCGAGCGTGTGTCC
Source organism: Candidatus Melainabacteria bacterium (assembly GCA_903970495.1). Classification (GTDB taxonomy): domain Bacteria; phylum Actinomycetota; class Actinomycetes; order Mycobacteriales; family CAJCIY01; genus CAJCIY01. Next base: position 6,078 of record CAJCIY010000129.1, read on the forward strand.
TGCTGCTCTCGGACCACACGTTGCGCCGGCAGCTGACGACGGCAGCCCACGAGCTCTTTCGCCGTCACCACACCGCCGACATCACGCGTGCCGACGTACGCACGGTGGCGACGGCGGTGCTCGGCAGCTCGTGACCCCGGCGAAGATCTTCCTGTCACCGCCGCACCTCAGCGGCCGGGAACGTGAGCTCGTGCTCGATGCGCTGGACAGCAACTGGGTGGCGCCGCTCGGACCCCACGTCGACGCCTTCGAACGCGAGACCGCGTTCGCCTGCGGGCGCCGCGGTGGAGCGGCGACGAGCAGCGGGACCGCCGCACTGCACCTGCTGCTGAGGCTCGTCGGTGTGGGACCTGGCACGGAGGTGCTGGTCCCGACCTTCACGTTCATCGCGTCGGCGAATGCGGTCGCCTATCTAGGCGCCCGTCCCTGCTTCCTCGACAGCGACCCGGCGACGTGGACCCTCGACCCCGCACTGGTGGCCGAGGAGCTTGAGCGACGTGCAAGGACAGGCACGCTGCCCGCTGCCGTCATCGCAGTCGACATTTACGGACAGTGCGCCGACTACGCCACGCTGCTTGACATCACATCCCGGTATGACGTGCCGCTCGTCGTCGACGCGGCCGAGTCGCTGGGCGCGACCTACGGTGGCCGGCCGGCCGGAAGTGCCGGCGTGGCAGCGGTGGTGTCGTTCAACGGCAACAAGATTGTCACCTGCGGCGGTGGCGGCATGATCGTCAGCGACGATGAGGAGTTGCTTGCGCGGGCAAGGAGCCTGGCGGCGCAGGCCCGCGACCCCGGACCGGCCTTCGTGCACTCCGATATCGGATACAACTACCGCCTGAGCAACGTGCTGGCCGCACTTGGCCGCGCCCAGCTCGAGTCGCTGGGTGAGCGCGTCACGGCACGGCAGGCGCGGCGGCGGGTCTACGAGGAGGCCATGGGCGGGCACCGCGGCGTTTCCTTCATGCCACGTGCGGGCTACGGCAGCCCGAGCGACTGGCTGACGGTCATGACGCTGGAGCCGGGTCTTGCCCGGTGCGACGTGGCACGGGTGCTGGAAGTTCTCGAAGACGGAGACATCGAGGCACGTCCGACCTGGCGGCCGATGCACCTGCAGCCGCCGTACGCCGACAGCCCGTTCCTGTCCAACGGCACAGCCGATCGGTTGAGCCACATCGGGGTATGTCTGCCGAGTGGCTCGGCGATGACGCAGGCAGACCAGCAGCGCGTGCTCGAGCGACTG
>CAJCIY010000130.1 GCA_903970495.1 Candidatus Melainabacteria bacterium
CCATCCGGAACGCGCCGGAGTTGTCGACGCAGACCGCGCCGCGGCCGGCCGCGACCGGGACCCACTGCGCCGAGACCTCGTCGGGGACGTCGAACACCGCGACGTCGACGCCGTCGAAGGCCTCGGGCGCGATCTCCCGCACGACGACGTCCTTACCGCGCACCGACAGGCTGCGGCCGGCCGAGCGGGCCGAGGCCAGCAGCACGATCTCGCCCCAGACGTCGGGCCGCTCTGTGACGAGCTGCCGGACGATGGTGCCGACGGCGCCGGTCGCCCCGACGATCGCGAGCGTCGGACCGCTCATCGGCGCACTCTGCTCTTCGCGCGAGCGCTCATCGGCCGGTGCCGCCGTACACGACCGCCTCGATCTCGCCGCTGCCCAGGTCGAAGGCGTCGTGCACGGCGCGGACCGCGACCGGCACGTCGCTGTCGCGGCACACCACGCTGATCCGGATCTCCGAGGTCGAGATGATCTCGACGTTGACGCCGGCGTCGGCCAGCGCGCGGAAGAACGTCGCCGAGACGCCCGGGTGGGTCCGCATCCCCGCGCCGACCAGCGACACCTTGCCGATGTGCTCGTCGAAGGCCAGCCGCTCGAAGCCGACCGCACCGCGGATCTTCTCCAGCGCGGCCAGGGCGACCTGCCCGTCCGTACGCGGGACCGTGAAGGAGATGTCCGTCAGGTTGGTCGCCGCGGCCGACACGTTCTGGACGATCATGTCGATGTTGACCTCGGCGCCGGCCATCGCGTCGAAGATGTTCGCGGCCTCGCCGGGCTTGTCCGGTACGCCGACCACCGTGACCTTGGCCTCGCTGGTGTCGTGCGCGACGCCCGAGATGATCGCCTGCTCCATGCCCACGTCCTTGTCGCTGTCCCCGGAGATCGTCGTCCCCGGCCGGTTCGAGTACGACGAGCGCACGATCACTCTCACGCCGTGCCGGCGGGCGTACTCGACGCAGCGCAGGTGCAGCACCTTGGCGCCGCTGGCCGCGAGCTCGAGCATCTCCTCGTACGACACCCGCGGCAGCTGGCTCGCGTTGGGGACGATGCGCGGGTCGGCGCTGAAGATGCCGTCGACGTCGGTGTAGATCTCGCAGCGGTCGGCGCCCAGCGCAGCAGCCAGCGCGACCGCGGTGGTGTCAGACGCACCGCGGCCGAGGGTCGTCACGTCCTTGGTGTCCTGGCTGACCCCCTGGAAGCCGGCGACGATCGCGATCCGGCCCTTCGCGAGCGCGTCGCGGATCCGCCCCGGCGTGATGTCGATGATCTTGGCCTTGCCGTGGGCCGAGTCGGTGATGATCCCGGCCTGGCTGCCGGTGAAGCTGCGCGCGTCGTAGCCGAGGGTCGCGATGGCCATCGCCAGCAGCGCCATGGAGATCCGCTCGCCCGAGGTGAGCAGCATGTCGAGCTCGCGGGCCGGCGGCATCGGGGTGACCTGCTCGGCGAGGTCGCGCAGCTCGTCGGTCGTGTCACCCATCGCGCTGACCACGACGACGACCTCGTGACCGTCGCGCTTCGTCGCCACGATCCGCTCCGCGACGCGCTTGATCCGCTCGGCGTCGGCGACGGAGCTGCCGCCGTACTTCTGCACGACCAGGGCCACGGGTTCCAGGGTACCGGCGGCGTCACGTGCGATCCTCGCGCGGTGCGCAACACACCGGCCGTCCTCGCCGGGCTCGCCGCACTGGGCCTGACGGTCCTCGGCTGCGGCGGCAAGGCCGCGGCGCCGAAGCCGACCACGAACCCCGCCGTCGCGACCCTGCGGACGCGCGCCGGGCTCGCCGACGGACGCAGCTTCGTCGGCACGTACGCGCTGACCTCGCCGGCGGGTGCGGCGCTCGCGACGGTGCGGGTCTACCTCGACCCGGCCGCGTACCGGGTCGACGTGGTCGAGAAGGCGGCGACCACCTCCCTGTACGGCGGGACCGGCCGCGAGACCGTCGCCTGCACGGTCGCGGCGAGCATCCCGACCGTCTGCTACGACGTGGCCCCACCCGGCGCGGCCGTGCCGACCCGGTTCGACATCGGCGTCGAGCGGCTCTTCCGCACCGACCTGCCGGCGCTCGCCGCGAGCTCCGGCGGGATCACCGTGGCCACCACCGCGACCGACGCCGGGCTGACCGACGTCGCCCCCGGGACCTCCTGCTTCGTCGTCGGCACCGGTACGGCGGCGGACGCCCCCGACGCCGGGACCTACTGCCTCGACCCGGCCGGCCTGCTCGTCGGGTTCGCCTCGACCTCCGGCGTGCTGCGGCTGACCTCGCACTCGACCGCACCGACGGCCAGGGACCTGGCGGTTCCCGCCAAGCCGCAGCCGCTGCCGGCATCGGCGAGCTCCCCGTCGCCGAGCAGCTAGCCCGAGACCAGCCGCCGGCCCCCCAAGGTCCGCCGACGAGTCTCCGTCCGCGTCACGGTCCTCCGACGAGTCTCCGTCCTTCGAACGCACGGCCGAGGGTCACCTCGTCCGCGTACTCGAGGTCGCCTCCCACCGGCAGACCGCTCGCCAGCCGGCTGACCCGCAACCCCATCGGCGCCAGCAGCCGCGCGAGGTAGGTCGCGGTCGCCTCGCCCTCGGTGTTCGGGTCGGTGGCGAGGATGACCTCCAGCACCGCGCCGTCCGCGAGCCGCGCCATCAGCTCGCGGATGCGCAGGTCGTCGGGGCCGACGCCCTCGATCGGGCTGATCGCGCCGCCGAGCACGTGGTACCGGCCGCGGAACTCCCGGGTGCGCTCGATCGCGACGACGTCCTTCGGCTCCTCGACGACGCAGATCACGTCGTCTGCCCGGCGGGAGTCGAGACAGATCCGGCAGCGCTCACCCTCGGCCACGTTGAAGCACAGCGCGCAGAACCGCACCTTGTCCTTGACCTCGATCAGGACGTGGGCAAGCCGGGCGAGGTCGGCCGGGTCCGAGGCCAGCAGGTGGAAGGCGATGCGCTGTGCGCTCTTGGGCCCGACACCGGGGAGCCGGCCGAGCTCCTCGATCAGGTCCTGGACCGGTCCCTCGTACATCTCAGAACGGTAGACCGGGGATGCCGCCGCCCATGCCGCCGAGCCCGGCCGACAGCGGACCCATGGTCTGCTCGGTCAGCTCACCGGCCCTGGTCTGCGCGTCCTGGACGGCGAAGAGCACCAGGTCGACGAGGGTGTCGACGTCCTCAGGGTCGACGACCTCGGGCTTCACGGTCAGCGCGAGCAGCTCGCCGCTGCCCGAGACCGTGGCCGTGACCAGGCCGTTGGCCGCGCTGCCCTCGACCTGGGCCGCCGCCAGCTGCTCCTGCGCCGCGGTCATGTCCTGCTGCATCTTCTGGGCCTGCTTGAGCAGCGCCTGCATGTTCGGCTGGCCGCCGCCCGCGCCCATGGGGGGACGACCGCCGCCTCCGGGGCGTCCGCCGCCCTTGCCCTTCGCCATGGGTTGAGCGTACGTGCGCACCCCGTCGACGGGTCCCTCGACGCGGCGGCGGGATCGCCCTAGGTTCCGCGGCCTGACCACGAGGGGGACACATGGCCAAGCCCGACGTACGCCGGACCTGCACCGACTGCGGCTACGCGTGGACGGTGCCCGGCGCCGTCGCCGGCCGGCCGCCGCTGCTGACACCCGGCGGTCTGCTGACCGGCATCACCAGCATGCTCGGCGGGGTCGGCGGCCGGCACCAGGGTCAGCGGCGGCTGCGGATGGACGCGATGTCGCACGGCTCGGGGGCGGACGGCCTCCGGGCCTCGTACGCGGTCTGCGGGCGGTGCACCTCGGACCTCTTCACCGACGCCGCCATCACCTGAGGTCGCTCGCGCGGCGAACCGGCGGTCTGCGCGTCCAGCTCGCCGTCCCGGGTCGCTCGTAGGTCTCGGCCGAGCGTGACATCGGTCTGGCTGAGCCGACATGGACACACCTATGGTCGGCTTCGTGACCGACACGGCGCTCGCGCTCGACATCGAACGGTGCTGCCATCTGACCGGCGAGTTCCTGCTCCGATCCGGCCGGACCTCCCACGACTACTTCGACAAGTACCTCTTCGAGGCCGACCCACGGCTGCTGCGACGCGTCGTCGAGGCGATGGTCCCGCTCGTGCCCGCGGACACGGACCTCCTCGGCGGGCTGGAGCTCGGCGGCGTACCCCTCGCCGCGACGCTGAGCTCGCTGACCGGGCTGTCGACGCTGTTCGTCCGCAAGCAGCCCAAGGAGTACGGCACGCGCAAGCTCGCCGAGGGACCCGACCCGTCGGGTCGCGCCGTCCTTCTGGTCGAGGACGTCATCACGACGGGCGGTGCTGTCCGCGCGGCGGCGACGGCGCTGCGCGAGCTCGGGGCAACCGTCGAGACCGTCGTCTGCGCGATCAACCGATCCGAGCCGGGCACCGAGCCACTGGCCGCCGACGGTCTCGAGGTGCGGTCGGTGCTGACGGGGGCGGACCTGCTCAGCGCAGGCGGTCGATGAGCCGGTCGCGGATCGCGGGCCACTCCGCCGCAACGATCGAGTAGTACGCGCTGTCGCGGACGCCGCCGTCGGCGGCGCGCATCTCCACCCGGCGGACGCCCTCGAACGAAGCGCCCAGCCGCTCGATCGCCGCCCGCGACCGCGCGTTGCGGGCGTCGGTCTTCAGCGTCACCCGCAGCGCGCCCCACCGGTCGAACGCCTGCGTGAGCAGCAGCAGCTTGGCCGCGGTGTTGACCCCGGTGCGCTGCGCGGAGGCGGCGTACCAGGTGCCGCCGATCTCGAGGACCGTGGGCGGCAGAGCGTCCGTCGGCGCCAGGACCACCCGCATCTGCGGGGTGAAGACCTGCAGGTCGAAGTACCCGGTCGAGCCGACGACGCGGTCGCCCTGCAGCACCGCGAACCGCAGACCCTCGCCGGACAGGCGGTGGTCCTCAGCAGCCCGCAGGTACGCCTCGGCGCCGGCGAGGCCATCGGGCACCGGCGTGAAGCCGTAGCTGTCCCGGCCCTCCGCGGCAGCCGCGGCGAGACCGGGTGCGTGCCCGGGCGAGAGCGGCTCCAGCCGTACGCCGTGGCCCTCGAGGACGAAGGGGGTCAGCACGGCCGCGATGATGCCCTGCGGGGCAACGGCTTTCAGCCCTGGCCGGTGTCGCTGATGACGGTGGCGCCGAACGCCTCGCGGGCGTAGTCGACGGGATCGACCGGCTCGACGGCGGTGGGGGCGTCGTCGTCGGACGGCCCGTCGCCCGGCGCGAAGTCCGTCGGGCGCGGCGGCATGGGGGCCGCGTCGGCGCGGCGGCCGGAACCGGCCGGCGCGTCGCCGATCGAGACCTGGATGCGCCAGCTGCCGCCGACGACCTCGCCCAGCGCGTCGGCCAGGACGTCCGGGCCCGAACCGCCCTGGAAGGAGCGCGCGATCGGCGCCAGCGTGATCGCGATCGTCACGACGTCGCCCGAGACGTCGGCGATCTGGGCGTGCTCGGCCAGCACGACGTACGGCACCCGGGACCGCTTCTTGACGGCGTCGAGGACCAGCGGCCACGACTCCCGCAGCCGCGCCGCGTCGACCGCGCCGGGCGCGGCAGGAGGAGCGACCTGCAGCACCGGGGCCTCGGACGGCGGCGGGGCGGCCGCGGTGACCTGCGCCGGCGGCGGCTCGGGCTGCGCGACCGCAGGCCGGCCTGCGGAGCTGTCAGCACGAGACGCGGCCGGGGCGACGGCTGGCGCTGACACGTCGGGAGAGCCCGCGGATGGGCCGGCCTGCCTC
>CAJCIY010000131.1 GCA_903970495.1 Candidatus Melainabacteria bacterium
TCGGCGGCAACTCCCCGACCTTCAACCTCAACTACTCCCGCCCCGCCGCGCAGGTCATCGCGCAGTACTACGCCTTCGTCCGGCTCGGCCGCGAGGGCTACGCCCAGGTGCAGAGCCGCCTGTACGAGTCCGCGGCGCACATCGCGGCGGGCATCGCGGAGCTGGGCCCGTTCGAGCTGATCCACGACGGCAGCCCGGACACGGGCATCGCCGCGGTCTCGTGGCGACTGCGGGAGGGCGCCGACGTCGGCTGGAACCTCTACGACCTCGCGGACCGGATGCGCACCCGCGGGTGGCTGGTCCCCGCGTACGCGCTGCCACCGGACCAGCAGGACCTGTCCATCCAGCGCGTGCTGATCCGGCACGGCTTCAGCCGCGACCTCGCCGACCAGCTGCTCGACGACCTCCGGCGCAACGTGCGGGCGCTCGAGGAGCACCCGCCGTCCCGGTCCATGACCGAGGCCGAGGCCGGTACCGCGAGCCACACCGGCAAGGCCGCGCGGTCCCACGGCTGAGCGCGCCCGCCGCGACGAGGCGTACGCGGGGCCGACCTGGAGCCGCCTCGGGGAATCGAACCCCGGACCTTCTCATTACGAGTGAGACGCTCTGCCGACTGAGCTAAGGCGGCGCGACCGCGACTCTCGCGCGACGCCGGGAGCACTCTAGCGAATCACCCCGTACGCAGCGCCAACGCCATCGCCTCCACGGCCAGCAGCGGCGCGACGTTCGCCTCGATCGCCTCGCGGCAGCCGAGCACCGCGTCGATCCGCCGCAGCAGCGCCTCGGCGGTGACGGTGCGGGCGAGCTCCGCCGCCACGTCGGCCTGGTCGGCGTGCACCGGCGCCCCGCCGACGTGCAGCGCGATGAGCAGCGCGTCGCGGTAGAGCGCGGCGAGGTCGACGAGCGCCCGGTCCAGCACGTCGCGCCGGGCTCGGGTCGCCCGCGAGCGCTGCTCGGCCTCCAGCTCCTTCACCGCACCGGCCGTCCCCCGCACCGTGACCCCGCGGACGCCGAGACCGAGGGCCTCGCGCAGCGACGCCGTCTCCGCGGCATCGCGCTCGCCCGACATCGCCGCCGACTCCTCGTCGGCGGCGGTCACCAGCCCGGCGGCGGCCTGCAGCGCCGTCGCGACCGACCCCAGCTCCTGCGGCAGCCGCAGCACCGCCGCGCGCCGCTCGCGCGCCCCCTCGTCGCGGGCCAGCCGGCGCGCGCGGCCCACGTGGCCCTGGCCGGCGGCTGCGGCGAACGACGCCGTGTCGTGGTCGACGCCCTCGGCGACGAGCAGCTCGGCCACCGCCGCGACCGACGGGATCCGCAGCGTGACCAGCCGGCAGCGGGAGCGGATCGTCGGCAGCACGTCCTCCGTCGACGGCGCGCACAGCACGAACACCGTGGCCTCGCCCGGCTCCTCGAGCGGCTTGAGCAGCACGTTGGCAGCCGTCTCGGTCAGCCGGTCCGCGTCCTCGACGACGATCACGCGGTGCCGGCCGACGGACGGCGAGGACAGCGCGACCGGGACGAGCGCGCGCATCGCCCGGACGCCGAGCGAGAGCCCCTCGGTCGAGACCGCGGCGACGTCGGGGTGCGTACCGGCCATGACCTCGCGGCACGCTGCGCAGCGCCCGCACGCGTCGCGGGTCTCGCACTGGAGCGCCGCGGTGAACGCGCGGGCGGCGACCGACCGGCCGGAGCCGGCCGGACCGACGACGAGCCAGGCGTGCCCGCTGTCGCCGGCGGCGGCACCGGCGAGCTGCGCGACGGCGTCGGGCTGGCCGACCACCGCGTCGAAGAGCGTCACGCCAGGACGGGTGCGGCGTCGGCCCGGCGGACGTGCCGCGAGCCCGCGACCCGCTCCAGCCGGCGCGTCACCTCCGCGGCGACCTCCGCCGCCACCCGCTCGGGGGACTGCGTCGCGTCGACGACGAGGTAGCGGCCGCGCTCGCGGTGAGCCAGCGCGACGAAGCCGTCGCGGACCGCGCGGTGGAACGCGAGCGGCTGCGCCTCCATCCGGTCGCGGTTCGCCCCGACCCGTCCCAGCCCGATCTCGGGTGCCAGGTCGAGCAGGATCGTCAGGTCCGGCTGCAGGCCCTGGGTGGCGAGCCGCTGCACGCGGCGGAGCGCGTCGAGCGGGATCTCACGGCCCGCACCCTGGTACGCGAGCGAGGAGTCGACGTAGCGGTCGCACAGCACGATCGCACCCTCGGCCAGCCGCGGCCGCAGCACCCGGTGCACGTGCTCGGCGCGGTCGGCGGCGTAGACGAGCGCCTCGGCCCGCGGCGAGAGCACCGTGGCCGGGTCGAGCAGCAGCGACCGCAGCGTCGAGCCCGGCGTCGTGGACCCCGGCTCGTGCGTGAGCACCACGTCGTCCCAGCCCGCGGCGGCCAGCGCCGACTCGAGCAGCCGGATCTGGGTCGACTTGCCGGCGCCCTCGCCGCCCTCGAACGCGACGAAGAAGCCGGCGGGCGCGGGCGGCGGCGGCGCGGCGATGTGGCAGGCGGCGAGCAGCTCGCGCACGATCGAGACCCCGAGCCGGTCGTCCATCCGCCGGAACGAGGAGACGCCGACGGCGAGGGCGCCCAGACCCGCGACGAACAGCACGACCGTGATGCCGTCGGCCCGGACGTACGCGCCGTTGCCCAGGCGGATGCGGTGCTTGCCGATCGCCCCGGCGAGGGCCGGCCCGGCCGCGAGCGTCAGGAACAGGATCACCTGGATCATCGACTGGACGAAGCCGAACGTCCGGCCCCGCAGCTCGTTGGGGACCTCCTGCTGCAGCAGCGTGTAGCCGGTGACCCACGCGACGCCGGCGAACGCGGTGGCGACGAACACGAACACCAGCGCGAGGCTGAGGTTCGGGACGACGGCGACGATCGCGACGCACGCGCCGGCGCCGACGATGCACATGCCGAACAGCCGGCGGCGGCTGATGTCGGCGAGCAGGCGGGGCCCGACGGTGAACCCGATCGCGAGCCCGAGGAAGACGTCGCCGAACAGCAGGCCGTACGCCGCGTTGCCGGCGCTGAGCAGCTCGACGTAGGGCCGCGACAGCGCGATGACGACGCCGCCGGCGGCGAACGCGCCGAGGATGCCGACGACCAGACCGCGGACCAGCTTGTTGCGCCAGACGTAGACCCAGCCGACGCGGATCGAACCGAGCAAGCTGACCGGCTGGTCGCTCGCCGACCGGTTCGCCCGCGGCGAGCGGCCGCTGATCTTCGTCAGCCCGAAGACCGTCATCGCGGCCACGAAGAAGGTCGCGGCGTCGAAGTACAGCGCGAGGTCGACCGGGTTGGAGTGGAAGAAGCCGATCCCCGAGGCCAGCGCGCGGTTCAGCGACGAGAGCAGCGCGAACAGCGCCGCGGCCGGGACGGCGCTGCCGTAGGTCACGATCAGCGAGAGCTGGTTGGCCGTCTCCAGCTGCTCGGGGGCCAGCAGGTTCGGGACGCTCGCCTCCTTGGCGGGGATCCAGAACAGGCTGAAGGTCTCGATGAGGAACGTCGCGACGATCAGCACGTCGAGCCGCTGGGCGAGCACGATGCCGACGAACAGCCCGCCGCGTACGAGGTCGGAGACGATCATCGTCCAGCGGCGGTCGAAGCGGTCGGCGAAGGCACCCGCGAACGGGCCGAACACCAGCGCCGGGACGAGGCGGACGAGCAGCACGCCGGAGATCGCGTACAGCTGCGCCGAGCTGGACTTGCTCAGCGCCGCCGCGAGCGCCGTGGTCGCGAGCAGTCCCAGCCAGTCACCGAGGCTCGAGAGCGCGAGAGCGCTGTAGAGCCGGCGGAAGTCGCGGACCTGCAGCACCGACCGCAGGTCGTGCATCTGGTCGACCTGGACGGCCTGCAGCTCGTCGACCGGGCCGGACAGCGGCCGCCCGAAGCTCGCGTCACGCACCGGACGACCGGGTACGGGCGACGGGATCGTCGCAGGCGCGGGCAGCGTCGGCCCGTTCTCCCGCGGCTCCGTCGCGATCGCACGCCTCCCTCACCCGGTCCCGGCACCGCAGGGACACCCGCGATGCTATCGAGCGGGGACGCTCTCGCATTCCGCCCGGCGCGCGGGCGGGCTACTTCGCCGCAGCCTTGGTCGCCCGCTTGCGCGGCGCGGCCTTCTTCGCGGGCGCGGCCCGCTTCGCGGATCCGGCCTTCTTCGGCACCGGGCCGCGCGACCTGCGGTCGGCGAGCAGCTCGGCGGCGCGGTCGATCGTGATCGCCTCCACGCTGTCGCCCTTGCGCAGGCTCGCGTTCGTCTCGCCGTCGGTGACGTACGGGCCGAACCGGCCGTCCTTCACCACGACCGGCTTGCCCGACGACGGGTCGGTGCCCACCTCGCGCAGCGGGGGCGCCGCCTGGCCGCGGCCTCGGCGCTCCTTGGGCTGCGCGAAGATCGCCGCCGCCTCGTCGAGACCGATGGTCAGCAGCTGCTCCTCGGAGCCGATCGTGCGGGAGTCGCTGCCGCGCTTGATGTACGGGCCGTAGCGGCCGTTCTGCGCGGTGACCTCCTCGCCGTCCAGCACTCCCACCACACGGGGCAGCGTCAGCAGCCGCAGCGCGTCGTCGAGGGTGACGGTGTCGAGGCTCATGTCCTTGAACAGCGACGCCGTCGCGGGCTTGCCCTTGCTGCCCTCCGGCAGCACCTGCGTCACGTACGGGCCGTAGCGGCCGGCCTTGGCCAGGATTTCGAGGCCCGTCGTCGGGTCGGGACCCAGCGCGCGGTCGCCGCTCGGGGCGTCGAGCAGCTCCTCGGCCTTGGCGAGGGTCAGCTCGTCGGGGGCCAGG
>CAJCIY010000132.1 GCA_903970495.1 Candidatus Melainabacteria bacterium
GCCGCGCTGCCGCCCGCCGTGCTCGGCGTCGCGGAGAGCCTCCCGCTCGTGGACCGGTCGGTTGATGCCGCCCTCGCGGCCATGACCATGCAGCACTGGACCGATGTCGACCGCGGTCTCGCCGAGATGCGCCGGGTGGCCCGACGGCGCATCGTGCTGCTGACGATCGACACGGCCGTCGAGGCGGGCATGTGGCTGTTCGACGAGTACGCGCCGGAGTTCCTGGACAACGACCGGCGCGAGTTCCCGGCCCTCGACCGGCTCGTCGCGGCGCTCGGACCCTCGACGCGGGTCAGCCCCGTCCCGGTCCCGGCGGACTGCGCCGACGGCATGGGCCTCGCGTTCTGGGACCGGCCCGAGCGCGTCCTCGACGCGGGTGCCAGGGCGGCGACGAGCGGCTTCGCGCGCATGGACGACCGGCGGGAGGCCGAGATCGTCGACCGCCTCGCGCGCGATCTCGCCGACGGCAGCTGGGACCTGGCCCACGGCCGGCTCCGGAACCTCGACGCGCTCGACGTCGGGCTGCGGCTGGTCGTCGCCGACGCGCCCTGGTGATGCCGCAGACCTCCCGCGGTGGCCGCCGCATCGACGCCGCCGATGGAAACCATCGGACATCGACCCCTTCGCGGATGGACCTGCGTCACGCAGAGTGGGACAGGTCACCGTCGACGATCGGAGGAGCGCTGTGGAGGGCCCCGCCTTCGCGCTCGCCCGGGTCTGCCGCGGTGGCTCCGAGTTCACCGCCCTGGTCCGGCACGGCCGGGTGCTGGACCTCACGGACGTGCCGCTGGGCGATGCTCCAGCGGGTGCGACGGTGCGCGACCTGCTCGAGCACTGGGACACCGTGCTGCCGGAGCTCCAGGCGCTGCAGCCGGACGCCGGCTGGACCGCCCTGGAACGCTCCGAGCTGCGGGCACCCATCGCGCCGCGGCAGATCCTTCAGGCGGGTGCCAACTACCGCACCCACGTCCTGGACCTCGCCGTGCAGCACACCGAGCTGTCCGAGGGCAGGACCCCGGCCCAGGTACGCGCCGCCGCCGCCGCCAGCCTCGACCTGCGAGCCCGTGAAGGCATCCCGTACTTCTTCCTGGGGCTGAACACCGCCATCGCCGGCCCGTTCGACGACGTCACGCTGCCGGCGTACAGCGACAAGCACGACTGGGAGCTGGAGCTGGTGGCGGTCATCGGCCGGCGGGCCTGGCGGGTCGGGCGGGACGAGGCCCTCGACCACGTGGCCGGCTACACGATCGGGAACGACCTCACCACCCGCGACCTGGTGTTCCGCCGGGACATGCCCGAGATCGGCACCGACTGGTTCCGGGCGAAGAACGCGCCGGGCTTCCTGCCACTCGGCCCGTTCGTGGTCCCGGCCACCGAGGTGCCCGACCCGCAGGCCCTCACGCTGACGCTGCGGCTCAACGGCGAGGTGATGCAGGACGAGGCGGCGAGCGACATGATCTTCGACGTCGCGGCCCTGGTGTCGCACGCCAGCCAGACGGTGCCGCTGCTGCCCGGAGACCTGGTGTGGACGGGCAGCCCGGCCGGCAACGGCATGGCCCGGGGGCGGCTGCTGCGCGACGGTGACGTCATGGAGTCGACCATCACCGGTCTCGGCGAGCAGCGCACCCGCTGCGTCGCGGAGGTCCCGGCGTGACCGCCGTCGTGAGCGGCCTGGACCGCACCGACCCCGAGGGCGAGATCGCCCGCACCGTGGCCACCTGCCGGAACTGGGGTCGCTGGGGTGAGGACGACCGCCTGGGCACCCTCAACCACCTGACCGACGAGATGCGTGCCGCCGCCGCCGGGCTGGTACGCCGCGGGAGGGCGTACTCCCTGTCGCTGCCGTTCGACATGGACGGGCCGCAGAAGGGCTGGCGCCGGCGTACGAACCCCGTCCACACGATGCTCGACACCGGCACCGACGCGGCGGCCGGCACGCAGGGCTTCCCGCACGGGCTCGGCGGCGCCGACGACGTGGTCGCCATGCCGCTGCAGTGCTCCACGCAGTGGGACGGCCTGGGCCACATCTTCGACCACGGCAGGGCGTGGAACGGCCGTCCGTGCGGCGAGGTCGTGACGAGCGAGGGCGACCGGGTCACCGGCATCGAGCACATGGCCGACCGCGTCGCCGGTCGCGGGGTGCTGCTCGACGTCGGCCGGGCGGTGGCGGGCGGCGAGCTGCCCGACGGCTTCGCGATCACCGCGGAGCACCTCGAGGCGACGATCGCCGCGCAGGGCGCCGGCTCCGAGGTCGGCACCGGGGACCTCCTCCTGATCCGCACCGGCCAGCTGACGCGGGCCCGCCGCGACGGCTGGGGCGAGTACGCCGGGGGACCGGCACCCGGGCTCTCGTTCACGACAGCCGGATGGCTGCAGCGCCGGGAGGTCGCCGGTGTCGCCACGGACACCTGGGGCTTCGAGGTGCGGCCCAACGAGTTCGACGTCGCCTTCCAGCCCCTGCACCAGGTCGTGATCCCCAACATGGGCCTGCTCGTCGGCGAGATGTGGCAGCTCGACGACCTCGCGGCCGACTGCGCCGAGCACGGTCGCTACGAGTTCTTCCTGTCCGCGGCGCCGCTGCCGTTCACCGGTGCCGTCGGGTCACCGGTCAACCCCGTGGCCGTGCTGTGACCGCGGCGGGCCGACCATGACGGCCGTACGCACCGCGCTCGTCGTCGGCGGTGGCCTCGCCGGCACCGCGGCGGCGATCGGCCTCGCCGAGCAGGGCGTCGCCGTCGACCTGGTCGAGCTCACCGCCGACGTGGTGGGCCGCGGCTCCGGGATCACGCTGCAGGGGAACGCGCTGCGCGTCCTGCGGCAGCTGGGCGTCTACGACGAGGTCGCCGCAGCGGGCTTCGGGTTCGACGGACTCGGCCTGCGGGCGCCCGACCCCGACGGGACCCTCCTGGTCGTCCTCGACGAGATGAAGAGCGGCGGCCCCGACCTCCCTGCCACGCTGGGCATCTACCGGCCGACGCTGGCGGAGATCCTGCTCCGGCGCGCCCGCGAGGTGGGGGTGTCCGTACGCCTCGGCACGGGCTTCACCGCCCTCGACCAGGACGACGACGGCGTGACCGTCACCTTCACGGGCGGCAGCAGCGGCCGGTACGAGCTGGTGGTCGGCGCCGACGGCGTCCGCTCCGGCGTCCGCAGCGCGGTCGGCGTCGAGGTGAGCACCCGGCGGACCGGCATGGGCATCTGGCGCACCTTCACCCGGCGCCCCGCCAGCGTCGTGCGCACCGACCTCTACTACGGCGGGCCCTGCTACATCGCGGGCTACTGCCCGACCGGCAGCGACAGCCTGTACGCCTATCTCGTCGAGGACAGCCAGGATCGCAGCGGTCTGTCCGAGCCGGAGCGGGTCGACGCGATGCGGGTGCTGGCGGGCGCTTACCACGGACCCTGGGACGAGATCCGGGAGCTGATCACCGATGACAGCCAGGTCAACTACACGTGGTTCGAGGCCCACGTGCTGCCCGCCCCGTGGCACCGGGGCCGGGTCGTGCTGATCGGGGACGCCGCCCACACCTGCCCGCCCACGGTCGCGCAGGGCGGGGCGCAGGCGCTCGAGGACG
>CAJCIY010000133.1 GCA_903970495.1 Candidatus Melainabacteria bacterium
AGCAGCAGCCCGGCCAGCAGAGACGCCACGGCGAGCAGGAGCAGCGCCGAGACCGAGTACGTCAGGGCGGCGAGCAGCTTCCCGGTGAAGATCTGGGCGCGCGTGCGGGACCGGGTCAGCACCATCTTCCAGGTCCCGAGGTGGTCCTCGGAGGAGAAGATGTCGCCCGCCACCAGGGCCGTGAGCAGCGGTAGCAGCCATTGGCCGGCGAAGCTCAGCACCACCATCGGCAGCGCGTACCCGGACTCGTGCACGAACTGGCCGAACAGCGTGTCCGCCGGCACCGAGCTCTGCACGGCGAGCGCGGCCGCGACGAGGAACGGCGCGAGCAGGCAGCCGGCCAGGGCGACGCGTACCCGGATCAGCCGGCCCAGCTTGCCCAGCTCGAGGCGCCAGACCACGGCGACTCCGCCCCCGCGTGCGGACGGCACGCCGACCGAGCTCTCCCGGTCCGCCGGCAGCGACGCCGCGGTCATCGCGCCGCCACCGGTGCCGGCTCGGGGGCCGGCACCCCGTGGCCGCCGACGAGCCGGAAGAACATCGCCTCCAACGGACTCGTCGACTGGCGCAGCGCGCGGACCGCGACCCCGGCCTGCCCCAGCCCGACGACATAGGCGTCGAGATCCTCCTGATCGGCGCGGACCTGCAGACCGTCGTCCGTCGCGGCCACCGTCCCCGCGAGCGAGGTCGCGGCCAGCGCCGCGGCCAGCGCGTCGTCGCTCGTGCGGAGGAGCCAGGCGGCCGCCGGTGCCTGCGCGCGAAGCGCCGCGACCGGTCCGTCGAAGGCGACCCGGCCCCGGCTCAGCACGGTGACGGTGTCGCAGAGCTCCTCGACCTGCGTCATGTCGTGGCTGCTCAGCAGGACCGCCGCGCCCTCGGCCGCGAGGCGCCGGATCATGGCCCGGACATCGCGCACACCCTCTGGATCCAGGCCGTTCGTCGGCTCGTCGAGGATGAGCAGCCGCGGCCGCCGGAGCAGGGCGGCCGCGAGGCCGAGCCGCTGGCGCATGCCGAGCGAGTACCCCCGTGCCCGCTGGTCACCGGCCGCTCCGGCCAGACCGACCGCCTCGAGCAGGTCGTCGACGCCTGCCGGTCCACCCGCGTCGAGCCGGGCGAGCGCGCGCAGGTTCTGCCGACCGGTCAGGTACGGGTAGAACCGCGGCGCCTCGATGAAGCCGCCCACCCCGTCCAGCCACCCGGGTCCGGCGTCCCCGCGGGTACGGCCGAAGAGGCGTACCTCGCCCTCCTGCGGCAGGACCAGGCCGAAGAGCGCGGCGAGCAGGGTGGTCTTGCCCGCCCCGTTCGGCCCGACGAGGCCGTGCACCGTTCCCGACCGCACCGCGAGGTCGACTCCGTCGAGCGCCGTGGTGGTGCCGTACCACGTGGTGACGCCCGTCGCCTCGGCGAAGACCTCCGGCGGAGCCACGATGCCGAACCTAGGAAGGGCCGCTGACGAGGAGGTGAACGTCACGCGGCGCCGAGGCGAACTCGCGGACCGCCCGACCGGACGGCCCAAGCCGCAGCGCGAGTCCGGGACCGACCTGCCCTCGACCTTGTCAGCGCGACGAGATCCGCCGCGCACGGCCCGGAGGCGCTGCTACTTCCTGGGAGGCCTGGGCGCCCTCTTCGCTCGTCCAGGCGGGACCTTCTTCGGAGGCTTCGGTGCCTTCTTCGCCCGGCCCGGCGCGGCCTTCTCCGGACCTGATACCGGCGCCTTCGCCGTCCCCGGCAGAGTCGTGGTCGATGCCGTCGCCGTAGGAGGCGCAGGGAGTGGGGCACGACCCAGGCTCTGGGTCGGTGTGGACGACGTCGGGACGACGCGAGCCACAGCTGAGGTGGCCCCGGAGGTCGGCGCAGCCTGGACGAGTGGAGCATGGGCTGCCGGCGCAGCGGCCTTCGGATGCGAGACCTGCGGGCTGGCAGCGACGGCAGGTGCGCCCGCGACGACCACACCTGCCGCCAGCACACCGACCGCCGCGGTCGGCGCCGTCGCGAGGGGGATCGCCCGGCTCGCGGCCTGCAGCCCGGCGAAGAACGGGAGGTTCGCACAGAAGGACAGCGGACCGGTCGTCCAGAGCAGGCGCGGCAGCGAGATGGCGAGGAACGCCCGAACCATCAGCGGGTCGAAGTGTGTCCCTGCGGAGCGCGCGACCTCGGCGCGTGCCTTCCGGACGTTCATCGGCCTCTTGTAGGAGCGGGCCGCCGTCATGACCTCGTACGCATCGACGACGGCCAGCGCCCGGCCGGCACGAGAGATGTCGCCACCGGCCAGCCCCCGCGGGTAGCCGCTGCCGTCGAAGCGCTCGTGGTGCTCGGCGATCCCCGGTCCCCACTCACCCAGCCAACCGACCAGCGGACCGGCGAGCCGGGCGCCGGCATCGGGGTGCTCGCGCAGCTGTCGCCACTCGCTGCCCGTCGGCTTGCCGGGCTTGTTGAGCAGCGAGGACGCGACCTCGATCTTGCCGACATCGTGCAGGAGGGCGGCCCAGCGCAGCCGGTCCTGATCGTCCCTGCCCAGCCGAAGCTCCTCGCCGAGCATCTCGGCGAACACGCGGACCCGCTCGGCGTGGCCGCGCGTACGCCGGTCGTGGGCGGTCAGCTCCCCGAGCAGTGCCACCGACCGCGCGCCCAGGTCACCGTCCTGCTGATCGTCCCCGCCCGCCCGCGCTCGGGCGGACCGGGCAGCCTTCCACCGTGACGGCGCCTGGTCCGGGAACAGCATCGTCAACGCCAGCAGAGCGCTCAGCGGCAGGAGGCGCCGGGCGAGGCGTTCGGTCAGCACCCCGACCGCCACGCTCACCACGATGACGGCACCGATGACGAGCCACCGGTGCAACCCGGTGCCCGTCGGGAGCAGCCGGCTCAGCAGCCACGAGGCAAGGGCGGCCATGCACACGGGGCTGAGACGGATGACCAGCCGGAGCGCTCTCGCCCAGCTGGGGTGCGCCGCCCAGCGATCGCCGTCTCGCTCGGGGGCGTGGTGGTCGGGTGTCACAGCCCTGCGCCCACCATGAACCGGACCTCGAACATCTGACCCCCTGGATGCGACCGTCCCCGGACTCTTCGAGCAGCTCGTGGGGGTGCCTGTAGAGCCGAACGGCCGGGTTCCAGACCAGCTCAGCCGCTCCTGGCCGCTGCCGGCCAGCTCCTCAAGGACGACGACGCTCGCTCCGACCTCGCTCAGCGAATCGAGGGCGAAGCGGTCAGCAGCAGTTCGGGTCGATGACCTTGCACAACGCGCCGAGCGCCGGCCGTACGGGGCTGTAGAAGATCCACGTCCCGCGCTTCTCACCGACGATGAGCCCGGCCTCGCGGAGCGCCTTCAGGTGGTGGCTCACGGTCGCGTCTGACAGGCCGACCGCAGCAGCGAGGTCGCAGTTGCAGGTCTCGCCAGCCGGTGCGGCGAGGATCAAGCTCAGTAGCCGCAGCCGGACTGGGTCGGACAACGCCTTCAACCTCAGCGCGACCTCCAGCGCGGAGTCCTCGTCCATCACGCCGGCGGCGATCGGAGAGCAGGCCACCGGGCTCGTGACATCCAGCAGGGGCAGGGCCTTCGGCATCGGATTCCCATCTCATCGCTTGACGTATGTCGAACCATACGTCACGCTCCCCAATACCGAGACATTCATCGAGTTTAGGAGCCGTCATGTCCCGTGTGCAGCTAGCCCTCAACGTGTCCGACCTCGAAGGCGCGGTCGCCTTCTACTCGAAGCTGTTCGGCGCCGAGCCCGCGAAGCGCCGGCCGGGCTATGCCAACTTCGCGGTGGCCGAGCCGCCGCTGAAGCTCGTGCTGCTGGAGAACGCGGACAGTCGTGGCGCGGGCGTCGGTGGGGCGCTGAACCACCTCGGTGTCGAGGTCGAGAGCACCGACCTCGTCACCGCCGCGACGCAGCGCCTGTCCGGTGAGGGCCTCGCCACCGCAACCCAGGAGGCCACCACCTGCTGCTACGCCGTGCAGGACAAGGTGTGGGTGCACGACCCGGACCAGGTGCCGTGGGAGGTCTACACCGTCCTCGCCGACGCCCCCGCCGACGTGCAGAGCCTCGGCTGCGGCACGCAAGGCGCCAGCGGCGACGAGCAGGAGACGGACGCAGGGATGGTCGTTCACGACGTGCCAGCCGCTCCGTCCGCCTGCTGCTGAGGTGGCGACGCTTGCACCCCCGCAGGCACCGGCAGATCGAGCCCCGGTGCTGACTCGGCTCTCGCTGCTCGACCGGTTGCTCCCCGTCTGGATCATCGCTGCGATGGCGGGAGGAATCGGGCTGGGCCGCGCGATACCCGGGCTCAACACCGACCTCGACACGGTTCAGGTCAGCAGCGTCAGCCTCCCCATCGCGGTCGGGCTGCTGCTGATGATGTATCCGGTGCTGGCGAAGGTCCGCTACACCGAGACGCGCCGCATCACGTCCGACCGGCGGCTCCTGGTCGCCTCGCTCGCGCTGAACTGGATCGTCGGCCCGGCAGTCATGTTCACCCTTGCCTGGCTCCTGCTGCCCGACCTGCCGACCTACCGCACCGGGCTGATCGTCGTCGGCCTCGCCCGGTGCATCGCGATGGTGTTGATCTGGAACGACCTGGCCTGCGGCGACTCCGAGGCCGCCGCAGTCCTGGTCGCGATCAACTCGGTGTTCCAGATCGTCGCGTTCGCCGGGCTCGGATACTTCTACCTGCACCTGCTGCCCGGCTGGCTCGGCCTCTCGACCTCCGACGTGCACTTCGGCGTCGGTCGCATCGCCGTGTCGGTGCTCGTGTTCCTCGGCATCCCACTCCTCCTGGGCTTCCTCACCCGAACGCTCGGAGAGCGGACGAAGGGCCGCGACTGGTACGAGGCCCGCCTCCTACCGAGGATCGGCCCGGTGGCCCTCTACGGGCTGCTGTTCACGATCGTCGTCCTGTTCGCACTCCAGGGCCACACCATCACCGCCAGGCCCGCCGACGTGGCGCGCATCGCGCTGCCACTGCTGGCGTACTTCGCGATCATGTTCGGTGGTGGCTTCGCCCTCGGACGTCGTCTCGGCCTCGGCTATCCCCAGACCGCGACGCTGGCCTTCACCGCCGCGGGCAACAACTTCGAGCTCGCGATCGCCGTCTGCATCGGGGTCTTCGGGGTCACCTCCGGCGAGGCCCTCGCCGGAGTCGTCGGCCCGCTCATCGAGGTTCCCGCACTCGTCGCGCTCGTCTACGCATCCCGCTGGGCGCGCCAGCGGCTCTTCCCCGCCAGCGCTGCCGGGACCGACAGGTGACCGGCCGACCGACCGTCATGTTCGTGTGTGTCCACAACGCCGGACGCAGTCAGATGGCAGCAGCTCTCCTCACCCGAGCCGCTGGCGACACCGTCGAAGTCCGGAGCGCGGGGAGCGAACCCGCCGACACCCTCAACCCCGCAGTCCTCGCCGTCATGAGCGAGATCGGGATCGACCTCGGCAGTGAGAAGCCCAAGCGACTCACCACCGACGACGTGCGGACCTCCGACGTCGTGATCACCATGGGCTGCGGCGACAGCTGCCCGGTCTTCCCCGGCAAGACCTACCTCGACTGGAAGCTCGCCGACCCGGCAGGGCTCCCGGTTCATGAGGTGCGCGCCATCCGCGACGACATCGCCGGCCGCGTTGAGGCGCTCCTCAGCACTCTGCGGACGTTGCCTGACATTCGGCAAGTTCGCGTCCGGTAGTCACAAGACCGCACGACGTCGGGTGACAGCGGGATCACCGGGTCCTGCACCCGTGTCGCGGCCCTCGGCAGCCTCGTCACCTACAACGGGCGGCTCAGAGCCCTCACACCGGCCGCCGCCTGCCCGGGTGGAGCTGAGGGGACTCGAACCCCTGACCCCCACACTGCCAGTGTGGTGCGCTACCAGCTGCGCCACAGCCCCAAGCTGCGCCCCGCGTACGGAGCGACAGCCGACACTACCCGGTCGCGTCGGGGGGCGGCGACTGGTCCCTGAGGAGCACCGACAGCATCTCGTCGTACGGGCCGATGAGGTACGCCTCGTCCCCGGCGCCGAAGCGGGTGTCGCGCCGCGGCGGGTACTCGAGCGAGCCGTCGGGCCGACCGATAGCGATCACCCGCGTACGGGCGGACAGGTCCATCATCGACAGCCCCTCGAGGCCGCCACCGGGCTGGACGACGAGCCGGCCGACGAGCAGCAGCGCGCCCGACACCTCGAAGCCGCCGAGCAGGTCCAGGCCCAGCGCCGCCGACACGAAGAACGGCGCGGCGATGGCCGAGGTGGACCGGACGTGGGTGAAGTCGAACTGCGACTCAACGGTGTGCGCGAGCTGCCGGTCGAACACCCGCAGCACCACCGGCACCTCATCCCACCGGCCGCCGAGCGCGTTGCGGACGGCCAGGCCGGTCTCGAGGTTGACCAGGTCGTTGCTGGTGAGGATGGCGACCGCGTCGGCCTTGCCGACCTGCACGGCGGCGAGCGTCGCGCTCAGCGTCGAGTCCCCGATGACGACGGGGACGTGCCTCGCCCGCGCCTGCCCGAGGTTGCGGTTGTCGTCGTCGGCCTCGACGACGACGACCTGCTTGCCCGCCGCGAGCAGGCCGTCGAGGACGCGTACGCCGACGGCGCCGAGCCCGACGAGCACGACGTGGCCGCTCATCGACTGCGCGGTCGACCGGCCGAGGGACAGCTCGACCCGGCGGCTGACCAGGGCGTTGGTGAGCAGCGCGAACACCGTCGACACCAGGCCGGTCCCGACCACGATCAGCGCGATGCCGAACACCTGCAGCCACACCGTCTCGCGGGCGAAGGAGAAGTCGCCGAAGCCGACGGTGGCCACCGTCTCGACCGTGAAGTAGACCGACTGCACCCAGCTCAGGTGGTGTCCCGCGTCCCGGTAGGTCAGCCGCAGCACCAGGGCGGCCAGCACCACCAGGAGCGCCAGCACGGCGAGGGCGATGCGCACCCCGCGGTCGAAGACCGAGAACACCGACGAGCGGCCGG
>CAJCIY010000134.1 GCA_903970495.1 Candidatus Melainabacteria bacterium
CCGACGAGGAACACGGCGGTGTCGGGCGCGAGCGCCGAGAGCAGCGCGGCGACGACGAAGCCGGCCTCGTACGTCAGGAACAGCCTGCGCTGGACGAGCTTCTGCGCGAGGAACGCCGCGACGACCGCGCCGAGCGCGTACCCGGCGTTGGCGAAGCCCGAGCCGATCTGCAGCGTCGTGGTCGAGGCGTGCAGGTCCTTCGAGATCAGGCCCGTCACCGAGTCGGTCGCGACGGTCAGGATGATGAACGGCGACAGGCCCAGCACCGAGAGGGCCACCGCCAGCGCGTACGGCGAGAAGACCCGGTGGTGCCAGTGCTGGATCTGCCCGGGATCGGGCTGCGACGGTGCCGCCACGTCGGCTGTCGTGGTCATCGCGCGCCCTCAGCCTGCATGCCGGTGCCCAACGCCCCGTGCCGGGCACCCCTTCCGACGGTCAGGTGTTTGTGACCGACGACATGGTCAGTCGCGGGTGAGCTTGCGGTGCGTCATCCGGTGCGGGCGGGCGGCCTCGGGGCCGAGCCGCTCGACCTTGTTGGCCTCGTAGTCGGCGAAGTTGCCCTCGAACCAGAACCACCGCGCCGGGTCGGCGTCGGTGCCCTCCCACGCGAGCATGTGGGTGCAGACGCGGTCGAGGAACCAGCGGTCGTGGGAGATGACGACGGCGCAGCCGGGGAACTCGAGCAGCGCGTCCTCAAGGGAGCGCAACGTCTCGACGTCGAGGTCGTTGGTCGGCTCGTCGAGCAGCAGCAGGTTGCCGCCCTCCTTGAGCGTGAGCGCCAGGTTCAGGCGGTTGCGCTCACCGCCCGAGAGCACCTTGACCGGCTTCTGCTGGTCCGGCCCCTTAAACCCGAAGGCTCCGACGTACGCCCGGCTGGGCATCTCGCGGGAGCCGACCTTCATGTGGTCGAGGCCGTCGGAGACCGCCTCCCACACCGTCTTGCTGCCGTCGAGGCCGGAGCGGCTCTGGTCGACGTAGCTGATCTTCACGGTCTCGCCGACCTTCAGCTCGCCGGCGTCGGGCTGCTGGTCGCCGACGAGCATCGAGAACAGCGTGGTCTTGCCGACGCCGTTGGGGCCGATGATGCCCACGATGCCGCCGCGCGGGAGGTTGAAGCTCAGGTCGTCGATGAGGGTGCGGCCGTCGAAGCCCTTCTTCAGGTGCTCGGCCTCGACCACGAGGTTGCCCAGGCGCGGGCCCGGCGGGATCTGGATCTCCTCGAAGTCCAGCGGCTTGGTCTTCTCGGCCTCGGCCGCCATCTCCTCGTACCGGGCGAGGCGGCTCTTGCTCTTGGTCTGCCGCGCCTTGGCGTTGGAGCGCACCCACTCGAGCTCCTGCGCGAGCGCCTTCTGCCGCTTGGCGTCCCGGTGGCCCTCGACCTTCAGCCGCTGCTGCTTGGTCTCGAGGTAGGTCGAGTAGTTGCCCTCGTACGGGTAGGCCTTGCCGCGGTCGAGCTCGAGGATCCACTGCGCCACGTTGTCGAGGAAGTAGCGGTCGTGGGTGACGGCGAGGACGGCGCCGGCGTAGCCGGCGAGGTGCTTCTCGAGCCAGTCGACGGACTCGGCGTCGAGGTGGTTGGTCGGCTCGTCGAGCAGCAGCAGGTCGGGTGCGGACAGCAGCAGCCGGCAGAGCGCGACACGTCGTCGCTCGCCACCGGACAGCACGGTCACGTCGGCGTCGCCCGGCGGCAGCCGCAGCGCGTCCATCGCCTGCTCGAGCTGGCTGTCGAGCTCCCAGGCGTTCGCGGCCTCGATGGCGTCGAGCAGCGGGCCCTGCTCGGCGAGGATCGCGTCGAAGTCGGCGTCGGGGGCGCCCATCTTCTCGTTGAGGTCCTCGTACCGGTGCAGGACCTCGCGGATCTCGCGGACGCCGTCCTCGACGTTGCCGCGCACGTCCTTGGTCGGGTCGAGGGTCGGCTCCTGCTCGAGCAGGCCGACGGATGAGCTCTTGTCGAGCATCGCGTCGCCGTTGGACGGCTGGTCCAGGCCGGCCATGATCCTGAGGACGCTCGACTTGCCGGCACCGTTGGGGCCGACGACGCCGATCTTGGCGCCCGGGTAGAACGCGAGGGTGACGTCGTCGAGGATCACCTTGTCCCCGTGGGCCTTGCGGACCTTCTGCATCTGGTAGATGAACTGCGGCATGGGTGCTGAGCCTACGGGCGGGTTAGGGTCGGCTCGTACACCGCGGGAGCTCGGGCTTGGCCGGGCTGAGAGGGATGGCACCGATCGTGCCTCCGACCGCTCGAACCTGACCGGGTAATGCCGGCGTAGGGAGCTGCGGTCATGGCCGTTCTGGATGCACCTGTCGTCACCACCTCCGTGGGTACGGAGGTCGGGCCGACGCTCGACTCCCCCGTCCCGCAGACGCTGGGACTGCTCGACCAGCTCGGGCTCTGGGGGAACCTCGGCGTCTCGCTGCTGGGGTTCAGCGGCGCGCTGTTCGTCCTCTACCCGGGTGTCTCGTCGGCACCGCTGTCGCTGTTCGCGGGGCTCACCTCCATCGTGGTCGGGACCGTCCTCGGCGCGCTGGTCCTCGCCGCGGTGGCCGTGCCGTCGGCCCGGACCGGCGTTCCCGCGATGATGCTGCTGCGCGGCCTGTTCGGCGGACTCGGCGGGTCCTGGGCGCCGACCGTCCTGAACGTGCTGCAGTGCATCGGCTGGGGCACCTTCGAGATCATCACGATCGCGGGCGCCACCCATGCCGTCGCGCACTGGTGGCCGCGCTGGGTCGCCGTCGTGGCCGCAGGCGTGATCACCACGGTGCTGACGATCCGGCCGCTCGGAGCGATCCGTGTGCTGCGCCGGTACGTGACGGTGCTGATGATCGTCGCGGTCGGCTACCTGCTGGTGCAGCTGCTGCGGCAGCCGCTGCCGGCGTTCACCCACGGCACCTGGTCGGGCTTCTGGCTGGCGACCGACACCGTGGTGGGCGCGGCGGTCTCGTTCGTGCCGCTGGCCGGGGACTACACCCGGCACGCACGGTCGCCGCGCTCGGCGTTCACAGGAGCCTTCGTCGGCTACTCGGTCACGCAGGTCCTCTGCTATGTCATGGGCTTCCTCGCTCTCGTCACGGTCGCGGGCGGCGACGCCGGCAAGATCTACGGCGCGTTCATCGCCGTACCGGTCGGGTGGCTGGCGTTCTCGGTGCTGGCGCTGCGGGAGCTCGACCAGTCGTTCGCGAACGTCTACTCCACGGCGGTCTCGACGCAGAACCTCTTCCCGCGCCTCGACCGACGCTGGCTCGCCCTCGTGATCGGCATCGTCACGACGGTCACGGCGCTGCTGACGAACCTCGGCAGCTACCAGAACTTCCTCGTGCTGCTGGGCTCGGTGTTCATCCCGCTGGGTGCCGTGCTGATCGTCGACTACTTCCTCCTGTCCGGTGCGTCGTGGAGCTACCGCGAGAACGCGCCGGCGCGCTGGTCGCGGGTGGTGCCCTGGGTGCTGGGGTTCGTCGCCTACCAGCTCGTGAACCCCGGCTACATCTCGTGGTGGGCGTCGGCGTGGACGCACGTCGACTCCGCGATCGGCTTCACGCCGCCGACGTGGCTGTCGGCGTCACTGTTCTCGTTCGCGGTGGCCGCGGTGCTGACGCCGGTCTCGGCCGGGATCGCCGCCCTCGTGGCGCGGCGGGCGACGACCCCGGCCTGACGGTCAGGCGGCGACCGTCTCGGCCTCCCGCTGCTCCTGCTCTTGCTCCTGCTGCTGCTCCGCGGCCGGCTGCGCGGCGGCGGGACGGGTGGCCGCGGCGTGCGATCGGTTCGGCCGGGCGAGGACGGCGGTGTGGCGGCTGAGGTCGGGCGCGACCAGGTCGGCGTCGACCTCCCACACCACGCGCTCCTCGCCGAGCTGGGTCGTGTACGCCCGCTGCCGCAGCCGGCCGACCACCACGACGCGGTCGCCCTTGTGCAGGGTGGCGTGCGCGTTCTCCGCGAGCGTGCGCCACGCGCTGACGGACAGGAACATCGAGGTGCCGTCGACCCACTGACCCGTCGCGTCCTTGTGCCGTGGGGTCACGCCGATCCGGAAGCTGCAGACCGGCGCTCCCGACGCGACGATGCGGATCTGCGGGTCGGCGACGAGGTTGCCGATGACGGTGGTGCTGAACTCCTGCATGCGAGGCCTCCATGCCTCTCGTGGCGGGCGCTGGTGCCCGCGTACCAGGAGAGAGGCTGGCGGGCCGGGAAGGGCCGTGCCGCAGCCGGTTCGAGAATGTGGACGACGCGGTGGGTCTCAGCCAGGGCCGTAGGAGTCGATCTTCCAGCGACCGTCGACCACGACGAGAGAGACCGAGATCGCGAGGGTCGAGGTGCCGACCGTGGCGGTCGCGGGGTCGCTGGTCAGGTCGACCAGGACGTCGGTCCCCTGCACGCGGGCGGACACGACGACACCGCCTCCCTGCGACGGCGCTGTCGTGATGTCTTCGAAGCGGGTCGAGACGCTGGCCGGTACGACGGTCAGCACCCCCGGGTCGTTCAGCTCATCCTGAATGTTTCCGAGCTCGTCCTGGACCGCGGGGGCGGTGAACAGGCGCTGCAGCTGCGGCCGGTAGTACGCCTGGGTCTGCGCCAGCTCGGTGGACGCGGTGATCCGCGGCGCAAGCGCACGCCAGGCCGCGGACTGCGCCGGGGGCAGCGGTGTGTCCGCATTCGCGACGGCGGCGGGGACCGGCAGGTCACCGCGTACGACTGCTAAGGGGAGCTCGCGGTCGGCCAACGCGAGCCCCTGCTCGGCGACCGCCACCGCCGATGTCGCATCAGGGGACCGAGCCGGCGAGCCCGGCGTCGTGGGCCTTGTGGCAGCCGGGTGGCGCGGTGCTGCACCGCACGCGGCCAGGAAGAGCACGAGGACGCCGGAGCCGGCGCTGACGCCGACGGATCGCGCGGCGTCGCGGCTCGGCATCAGGGCAGCATGCCAGCGCACCTCGCCGCCTGCAGCCAGTCCGGTCGGTTGTGTGTGTCGGAGCGTCGAGTCAGGATGCGCAGCGTGGAGATGACCTGATGGCCCGCGGCGACCTCGGTGTGGTGAGCGTCTTCGTCGAGGACGTCGCTCGTACCAGGGAGTTCTACGACCGGGTGTTCGGCAGGCGCGTGGTCAACGAGGACCCGGAGTCTGTGCTCTACGACTTCGGTGGGGTGTGGCTCAACCTGGTCGTCGTCTCCAGTGCCGGCGAGCTCGTCGAGCCCGCCGACGTCGCCACCAGCGGGTCGCGGTTCCTGTTCACGATCTTCGTCGACGACGTCGACGGCGAGGTCGCACGGCTGGGGCTGCCGCTCCTGAACGGGCCGCAGGACCGGCCCTGGGGCGTACGCACCGCAGCCTTCGCCGACCCCGACGGACACGTGTGGGAGCTCGCCCAGGAGCTGCCCGGATCGGGCTAGGTTCGCGGCCATGCGCCGCGCATCCCTTGGACGGGGACCTCTCGCATCCGGTCTGCACCCGTCGGGGGCTCCAGCAGCGAGACCTTTCACATCGGCTCTGCTCGCAGCGGTCCTGCTCGCAGCGGCCGCGCTGCTTGCCGGCTGCGGACACAGCTCGACGTCGACGTCGACCCCGCTGCCGCTCAGTGCGCCACCGCAGTCGAGCCACACCGCGGCGGCCAGCACGACCGGCACCGGGTGCAGCAACGCCGACGTCACCGCGGCAGTGAAGGCCGCGCTGGTCCAGGCGGACGGCCGACCCGACGCGACCGAGGTCGCCGGCGCGACGTTCTACGGCACCTGCGGCACCACCCGGTACGCGGTGACGCGGATGACCCTCGGGCCCGCCGGAACCGAGCTGCAGGGCGTCGCGTTCCAGGACGGCGGCGCGTACCCGGAGCTGCTCGTCGACACCGGGACGAGCTGGACGCTGATCACCCGTTCTGCGACGCCGACCGGCTGCACCGCCTCGCCCGTGCTCCCGGCGGCGCTCCGCACCGTCTGGCAGGACTGCGCCGTCCTCGCGCCCTCGTCGCCGGCGCCCTCGCAGACAGCAGCCGCGGGCTCCTCCTGCGAGCAGTACTACGCGGGCAAGGTGTTCGTGTCCGCGAAGGCCGTGACCGTGCATGCCGACGGGTCGGCGGTCCTCACCGGCGCGCCGGTCACCGTGCACTGCGGCGGACCCGACGACTTCCAGTTCGATGCGCAGCCGGGCACGACGACGGTCGACCTCGCTGTCGGCGCGACGATCACCGTGGTCGGCCCCACGACCGCGTCGACGCCGCTCGCGGTGTCGAAGCTGCCCGCGTACGTGACGTCGGGCAAGGCGGAGTCGGATGTCTTCCTGGTCACCGGCGTGCCGCAGGTGCTCACCGGGACCGAGCAGGGCGAGACCTACGAGGCGACCGCCATCGCGGAGCAGTTCCACCCCTGAGGAGCAGCCCAGGAACCCAGTGGACGACGTGGTGGGCGTGGCAGCGTCGCGCCGGGCGCTCGCAGGTCGGGAATCGGCAGCCGCCGTCGCGCGCCTCGAGGCGGCGCCGCAGCTCGGCCGCCGGGAACCGGTGCTCGCACCCGAGGTCGAGGACGCGCGCGCTGCCCTACACGCGACCGCGGAGCGCCACGCATCTGTCCACAGATGTCGGTCAGACGGCGGGGACGCCGATCGGGTTGGGGTACGAGATCGCTCCCGACGAGGCGACCAGTCGCGCCAGCGCGACCACGGCGTCGGTCACGACCTCGTCGGCGGCAGCCGACGCGGCCGCGCACGACACGTCGGTCGCGAGCTCGATCTCCTCGCGCAGCGCGACGCCGGCCGACGAGGCGGTCCCGGAGACTTCGAGCAATCCCCTGCGCTGCAGGCGATCCCGCGCGGCGGACCAGTCGTCGTCGGTCCAGCCGCGTACGGACTGCTGCCGCTCCGGCACCCGCGACAGGCCACGCATCAGCACGTTGGCCTCGCAGCCGTCGAGGCCGGCGGCGGTCAGGGCCGCGACGTGCCCGTCGCCGCGGTGCTCGCGCAGCACGGTGCAGTCCCACCACAGCGCGCCCACCGGATCGGCCGGACGAGGGAGCGCGGCGTGGGACGCCGCCAGCGGACGGCCCGCCGGCCCGCACGCGGCGACCACCGGCGACAGGTCCGGCAGCGCCACCGAGCCGAGCGCCCGGCCGAGGGCCGAGGACGCCAGCGTCGACCGCGCGGCGAGCACGGCCTCGACCGACGACAGCGACCACGCATCCGGCAGGGCACGCGAGACCATCGCCGGTGCGAAGCCGTGGAACATCGCGACGACCGGAGCCGGGCCGATCGGCCCGAGCGCCGCGGCGCGCGAGGCGAAGTAGCCCATCCACCAGCCGCGGAGGCCGATCTCGGCGTACGCGGTCGACGCCTCGGGCGCGAAGTAGACGACGCTGTGCAGCGCCTCGACGGCGTACCAGAATCGGCGGGTCACGGCCGGTCAGTACGCCGCAAGCGCCCCTCCGTGGCACGGGTCAGGACGCAAGCGCCCCTCCGTCGATGGTGACGCACTCCCCGGTGATCCACGACGAGTCGGGACCGAGCAGGAACGCCGCCAGCTTCGCGGTGTCCTCGGGGACGCCGAGCCGCTTCAGCGGATAGGCCGCGGCAGCGCTGGCCTCGTCGCTCTCGTACAGCTTGGCGGCGAACTTCGTCTTGACCACCGCAGGCGCGATCGCGTTGACCCGGACCGATGGTCCGAGCTCCGCCGCGAGCTGCTTGGTGAGGTGGATCATCGCGGCCTTCGAGACGCCGTAGATGCCCAGCGGCGAACCGGTCTTCAGGCCGCCGACCGAGGCGACGTTGACGACCGAGCCGCCGTGCTCCTTCATCCACGCCGACCACGCGAGCTTCGTCCACGCCCACGCGGCGACGACGTTGACGTCGAGGGTCTTGCGGAACGCGCTGACCTCGGCGTCGAGGGTGAAGCCGAAGTGCGGGTTGATGCCGGCGTTGTTGACCAGGCAGTCCAGCGAGCCGTACGCGTCGACCACGCCGGCGACCGCCTCGGCCTGGTGCGTCTCGTCGTCGGCCGAGCCGCGGAACCCGAGGGCGACCGACGGGCCGCCCAGCGACGCGACCGCGGCGTCCAGCTCGTCGGGCTTGCGGGCGGTGATCGCGACGCGGCCGCCGCGGGCGACCACCTCGGCGGCGATGCCGAGGCCGATGCCGCGGGTGCCCCCGGTGACGAGGGCGACCTTGCCGGCGAAGTCCTGCGGCAGCGCCGACGGGATCTCCAGCGGCGGCATCGCACCCGTCACGTGAGCAGCGCCTTGGTCTCCAGGAACTCCGCCATCGCGTGGGCGCCGTTCTCGCGGCCGATGCCGGACTGCTTGTAGCCGCCGAACGGCGCGAACGGGTTGAACTGCCCACCGTTGACCTCGACCTGGCCGGCGCGCAGCCGACGAGCGACCTTCATCGCCTCGCCGGAGTCGGTTCCGAAGACGCCGCCGGCGAGCCCGTAGTGGGTGTCGTTGGCGATCGCGACGGCCTCCTCGAGGTCGTCGTACGGCTCGATGACGAGGACCGGCCCGAAGATCTCCTCCTGCGCGATCCGCATCGACGGCGTGACGTCGGAGAACACCGTCGGGCGGACGAAGTAGCCGGTCTCCAGGCCCTCGGGCTTGCCCTCGCCGCCGACGACGACGCGCGCGCCCTCCTCGGTGCCGAGCTTGATGTAGCCCTGCACGCGGTCCCACTGCCGCTCGCTGATCAGCGGGCCGAGGAAGACGCCCTGCTCGAACGGGTCACCGACCTTGATCTGCTCGACGGCGACCTTCACCGCGGCCTCGATCTCCGCGAGCTTCGCGCGGGGCGCGACCATCCGCGTCAGCGCCGAGCAGGTCTGACCCGAGTTGAGGTACGCGGCCTGCACCGAGCGGGCCGCCGCGGCCGCTGGGTCGGCGTCGGGCATGACCACCAGCGGGGACTTGCCACCGAGCTCGAGCGAGACGCGCTTGACCGACTGCGAGGCGAGCTCCATGACCCGCTTGCCCGCCAGCGTCGAGCCGGTGAACGAGACCATGTCCACGTCGGGGTGCGAGGCGATCGCCTCGCCGACGACCGGGCCGACGCCGGTGACGAGGTTGAAGACGCCGGCCGGCAGGCCGACCGACTCGATGATCTCGGCCAGGACGAAGGCGTTGAGCGGCGCGACCTCGGACGGCTTGACCACGACGGTGCAGCCGGCGGCGAGCGCGGGCGCGACCTTCGCGGCGATCTGGTGCAGGGGGTAGTTCCACGGCGTGATCGCGCCGACGACGCCGACCGGCTCGCGGGCGATGACCGCGTTGCCGATCGTCTCCTCCTCGGTCATCGCGTCGAGGAAGCCGGCCTGCGCGCCGAACGCGGCGGCCGGCAGCCCGACCTGGATCGCCTTGGCCAAGAAGACCGGCGTGCCGACCTCCTGCGCCACCAGCTCGGCGATCTCGTCCGTACGCGCGCTGAGCTCCTCGGCGATGCGGGTGAGGTACTTGCCCCGCTCCTCGCGGCTGGTCGCCGACCAGCCCGGGAACGCCGCCTTCGCCGCGGCGACCGCCGCGTCGACGTCGGCCGCGGTGCCGTCGGGGATCGACCCCATCACCTGCTCGGTGGTCGCGTTGGTCACCTCGAGCGTGCCGGTGCCGTGCGAGGCGACCCAGCTGCCGTCGATGAAGATCGTGGCGCGGTCGATGGTCATGGGAGCTCCTACTTCTTCGGGAGGTACGGCGCCAGCTCGGCGCGCGCGACGGAACGGACGTGGACGGCGTCGGGGCCATCCGCGATGCGCAGGGTGCGGGTTCCCGCCCACATCTCGGCGAGCGGGGTGACGTCGGTGACGCCGGCGCCGCCGTGGACCTGGACGGCGCGGTCGATGACGGCGAGCGCCATGTTCGGGACGACGACCTTGATGCCGGCGATGTCCGTGCGGGCCGCCTTGACCCCGTACGTGTCGATCTTCCAGGCGGTCTGCATGACGTACAGCCGGGCCTGGTCGATCTCCATGCGGGAGCGGGCGATGTCGTCCTGGACGGTGCCCTGCTCGGCGAGCGTCCTGCCGAACGCGATACGCGAGGTCGCGCGCTCGCACATCAGCTTCAGCGCCCGCTCGGCCGAGCCGATCGCGCGCATGCAGTGGTGGATGCGGCCGGGCCCGAGGCGGGCCTGGGCGATCATGAAGCCGCCGCC
The DNA here is from genome assembly GCA_903970495.1 of Candidatus Melainabacteria bacterium. Taxonomy (GTDB): domain Bacteria; phylum Actinomycetota; class Actinomycetes; order Mycobacteriales; family CAJCIY01; genus CAJCIY01. Next base: position 10,107 of record CAJCIY010000134.1, read on the forward strand.
CTCCTCGCCGACCAGGTTGGAGACCGGCACCCGTACGTCGGTGAAGCTGATCTCGCAGTGGCCTTCCTGGTGCTGGAAGCCGTAGACCGGCAGCGCCCGGACGATGTCGACGCCGGGGGTGTCGGTCGGCACGATGATCATCGACTGCTGCCGGTAGGCCGATGCCGACGGGTCGGTCTTGCCCATGAGGATGAAGAACGCGCAGCGCGGGTCGGCCGCACCGGAGATCCACCACTTCTTGCCGTTGATCACGTAGTGGTCGCCGTCGCGCACGATCGAGATCGAGATGTTCGCCGCGTCCGAGCTGGCGACGTCGGGCTCGGTCATCGCGAAGGCGGAGCGGATCTCGCCGTCGAGCAGCGGCTGCAGCCAACGCTCCTTCTGCTGCTGGCTGCCGAACAGGTGCAGCACCTCCATGTTGCCGGTGTCCGGCGCGCTGCAGTTGATGGCCTGCGGGGCGAGGTGCGGCGACCAACCGGTGAGCTCGGCCATCGGGGCGTACTCGTGGACCTTCAGGCCGTGGGCCGGGTCGTCGGCGTCGGGCAGGAACAGGTTCCACAGCCCGCGCTTGCGGGCCTCGACCTTGAGCTCCTCCATGACCGGTGGGAAGGCGTGCTCGGCGTGCAGGCCGCTGCCGCGCTCGGCCGCCTCGAGCCGCTGCTCGTGGTAGGTCGGCTCGGCGGGGTAGATCTGCTCGTCCATGAAGGCCTGCAGCCGGCCGAGGTGGTCGGCCGCGTTCGGCGACAGTGCGAAGTCCATACCGGCACCGTATCCCCCACCGAACGAGGTTCGGTAACGTGCGTCACATGGACCTCCGAGCCGCCCCGTCCGTCGACACGATCTGTGGGAGCGCGGCGTGAACGCCGTCGTCACGGGGGGCGCATCGGGCATCGGCGCGGCGGTCGCGGCCCGGATCGTGGCGCAGGGCGGCAACGTCCTCGTCGCCGACCTGCGCGAGCCGGCGTCCGGGCTGCCCTACGTCCGGACCGACGTCACCGACCCCGCACAGGTGCAGGCCGCGTTCGACGAGGCCGAGCAGCGTTTCGGCAGCGTCGACCGGGCGGTGCTCTCGGCCGGTCTCGCGACCACCATGGGGCGTACGCCGGAGACGGTCGACCTCGAGGTCTGGCAGACGCTGCTCGGGGTGAACGTCGGCGGGATCATCCACGGCGTCCGCGCCGCGACCCCGGCGATCAGGCGCGCGGGCGGCGGCGGGATCGTCGCGCTCGCCTCGCTCGCCGGGCTGACGCCCGCGGTCGGGGACCCGCTCTACTCGACGACGAAGTTCGCGGTGGTCGGCCTGGTGCGCACCCTCGGGCCGCAGCTGGCCGGCGAGGGCATCACGATCAACGCGGTGTGCCCCGGCTTCGTCGACACCCCGATGGTCGACCCGCTGCGCGAGGCCTTCAGCGCGAACGGCTTCCCGCTGATCCCGGTCGCGACCGTCGTCGACACCATCCTCGGCGCGCTCGACCCGTCGGGCGGCAGCGGCGAGTGCTGGCTGATCCAGCCCGGGCACGCCCCGGCGCCCTACCGGTTCCGCGGCGTCCCCGGCGCGGTCGCCGGCGGTGACGCGGCGCTGCCGGTCCCGCCCGCGGCGACCGAGGTGACCGTGTGAGCGACGGCGCCCCGGCCGCGACCGTCGGCCCCTGGCTGGCCGAGCGGACCGGAGAGCCGGCGTGGGCGACCGCGACGGTCGAGCTGATCAGCGGCGGCAAGTCCAACCTCACGTACGTCGTGGGCAGCGCCGCGGGCGACGTCGTCCTCCGGCGCCCGCCGACCGGGCACGTGCTGGCCACCGCGCACGACATGCTCCGCGAGTCGCGGGTGATCGCGGCGCTCGGCCCGGTCGGCTACCCGGTGCCCGCGATCGTGGCGGTCGAGGAGACCGGCGAGCTGCTCGGCGCCCCGTTCTACGTGATGTCCAAGGTCGACGGCCACATCGTCCGCGACCAGCTCCCGCCCGGGTACGGCGAGACCGAGGCCGAGCGGGCCGTGATCGGCGAGCGGCTGATCCAGGGCCTCGCAGACCTGCACGCCGTCGACTACACCGCCGCCGGCCTCGGCGAGTTCGGCCGGCCGACCGGCTACATGGAGCGACAGGTGCGCCGCTGGTCCAAGCAGTGGGCCGCGACGCAGACCGAGCCGCTGCCGCACCTCGACCAGCTCGCCACCGACCTCATCGCCCGGGTGCCGGCGCACTCCGACGAGACGGTCGTCCACGGCGACTACCGGCTCGACAACACGATCCTCGACCCGCACGACGTCGGGCGGATCGCGGCGGTCCTCGACTGGGAGATGTCGACGCTCGGCGACCCGCTGGCCGACCTCGGGCTGCTGCTGACCTACTGGCGCGACGAGGCCGACCAGGCGACCTCGCTGACCGGGCTGACGCCGTCGGTCACCTGGATGCCCGGCTTCCCGGACCGGGCCGGCGTCGCCGAGGCGTACGCCAAGGCCAGCGGCCGCGACACCGGCGACCTGCCGTTCTATGTCGCGTTCGGCTACTTCAAGCTGGCGGTCGTGGTGCAGGGCATCGTCGCGCGGCTCGCCGGCGGCGCGATGGGCGGCCAGGACTTCGGCACGATGGACGGGCTGGTCTCGACCCTGGTCGAGCGCGGCCGCGCCTGCCTCGCCGACGACGTCCTCGGCTGAGCGCGCGGGTACGTGTGACCGGCACGGCCGGTGGGGAGGTCGACCGCATGACTGTGAAGCTCACCGTGATCTACGACAACCCGACCGACCCCGCCGCCTTCGAGGAGCACTACTCCTCCGAGCACGTCGCCCTCGCGGGCAAGGTTCCCAACGTGCAGAAGGTCGAGACGGCGAAGGTCTTCCCCAAGGAGGACGGCTCGCCAACGCCGGCGTACCGCACCGCCGACCTCTACTTCGCCGACTACGACACCGCCGTCGCGACGCTCGGGACCCCCGAGGGCGGCGCTCTCATCGAGGACGCGGTCGCGCTGGGCACCGGTGGCGTGAAGTTCCTGCTCTCCGACATCGAGAGCTGATCACCCCGGGCGCGTCCACCCCCGGGTGGACGCGCCACGGGTGCTCGCTGCCCTAGCGTCGCGACCGTGAGCGACGCGCCGAAGCAGGCCAGCCGTGTCCTGGGCCGGGCGCTCGATGTCATCCGCGCCGCCGGCCTGGTGCTGCTGACCCTCAACGTCGTCCCGGGCTGGGCCACCCGCGACACCCCCCGGCTCGTCATCGAGGTCGTCGCCACCGGGCTGGCGACCCTCGGCTGGGTCGGCTGGATGGCCTCCGGCTCGTCGCCGGAGCTGATCGCCGGACTGCTCGAGTCCTTCGGAGTCCGCCCGCCGCGGTGGGCACCCTCGCGCACCCTGCTCCCCACCCGGATGCTGCAGCCTTCGCTCCTGGTGCTCGGTGCGGCCGGTGGTGTCGTCGTCGGACAGGAGCCGTCGCGGGCGGGATCGGCGTACGCCTTCGTCGCGGTCGCCGTCGCCGCCGGCGCGCTGACCCCACGCCGGGCCACGAGCGTCCTGGTGGTCACGGAGGTCGCGGTCATCGTCTCGGTGCTGCTCGGCCCGGGCAGCGAGGTGGCGGCGGTCGCCTACGGCGCGGGCCTCGTCGCCGCGGCGCTCGCCGGGTCCAACCGGGCCCAGGCCCTCGTACGCCTGGAGCAGAGCGAGCTGCTGCTCGCCGAGACGCAGCGGGCGGCGAGCGAGCGGGAGCGCGGGGCCGCCCTCGAGGAGCGCGGCCGGATCGCGCGCGAGGTGCACGACGTGCTGGCCCACTCGCTCGCCGGACTCGGCATCCAGCTCGAGGCGGCGCAGCTGCTGCTCGCGTCCGGCCGGCACGAGGAGGCGGCCGCGCACGTCGCCCGCGCGCAGGAGCTCGCCCGCGAGGGCGCATCGGAGACGCGGCAGGCGTTGCAGGCACTGCGCGGCGAGTCCCTCGACCTGGCGGCCGTGGTCGGCGACCAGCTCGCGCGGTACGCCTCGGACTCCGGCGCCCCCGCCGACGTCGACATCCTGCTCGAGGAGCCGGTCGGCACCGAGGCGGCCGTCACCGTCGCCCGGGTGACGCGGGAGGTGCTGACCAACGCCCGCCGGCACGCGCCGGGCGCCGCGGTGTCGGGCTCGCTGCGGTCCGACGCCGCGGGCGTACGGCTGGAGCTCGTCGACTCCGGACCCGCCGACGGCCGCGCGCCCGGCGACGGCAGCGGCAGCGGGTACGGCCTGGTCGGGATCCGCGAGCGGGCGGCGCTCGCCGGCGGCACGGTCGAGGCCGGCCCGTGCGGCCCGGGGTGGCGGGTCTGCCTCACACTTCCGGCATGACGGTGCGGGTGGTGGTCGCCGACGACCAGACCGCGGTCCGCGAGGGGCTCGCCACCGTGCTCGGCCTGCTCGAGGGCATCGAGGTCGTCGGACAGGCGGGCGACGGTGCGGCCGCGGTCGCGCTCGTCGCCGCCGAGCAGC
>CAJCIY010000135.1 GCA_903970495.1 Candidatus Melainabacteria bacterium
CGGCGAGCACGCTCGGCGGCAGCGGCAGGCGGAAGCCGCAGCACCCGTCGCCGATCCCCGCCGCGGCGAGATCGGGCCGCGGAAGCTCGGCGAATGCCGACGCGACGTCGTGGCCGTCGACACTCGCGGCGACCCATACGCGCTCGGCCGGTTGCGCAGGTCGCCACACCCAGCCGAGCACCGCACCGTCACGGACGGACTCCACTCGCCCCTGCGCGGCGCGCCGATCGGGCAGGGGATCGGATTCGACCACAAGCTCGACCCCCGCCCAGTCACCCGCACCCAGCTCGCACACGAACGTGGCGGTGGCGGGCAGCACCACCCCGGCGGCCTCCACCCGTAGCCGGTGCCGTCCCGGCATCACGGGCGGTGGTGGCAGCGTCAGGTGAAAGCCGCAGGCGGCGCGAACCCCGCTCAGCGTCGACCGCGTGTCCTCCGCACGGCCAGACGACACCTGGCGCCCGTCGAGCAGCAGCACCACCGGGACGGGCGTGTCAGGCGCGGACGGCAGCAGCGCCCAGCCCGACACGATCCCATCTCTGACCAGCTCAATTCGGCCCTGAACGGCCGCCTCAACTGCGAATGCCGCGCCACCCCAGGGATCCTCACCGGCCGACGTGAGCGCGCTGAAATCCTCGGCGGCCGGCAACCCGCGGCTGCCGTCTGCGAGCACCGCCAGCCGATGCGAGCCTGGAGCGGCGAGCATCGGCGGCAGCGTGACGCTGAAGCCGTGCCAGCCGTCGCCGATCAACTCCCGTTCGCAGTGCGGCGAGCGGAGCTCGGCGATGCTCGTGCCGACGTCCTGACCGTCGAGCAGAACACGCACGCCTGGCCGCCAATCGGGCGCGGCCGGCCGCCACGCCCAGCCGTGGACTGTGCCGTCGCTGACGACCTGGACCTGTCCCCGCACCGTCGCCGCTGTTCCGCAGGGAGCGCCGAGATCGGTCTGGATCGGCACCAGGTGGTGCACGTGTCCCGGCGCGCGACCTTCGAGCCGCCACGCGAGACAGACCACCTCGCCCGCCACGAGGCCGAAGCGCTCGGACGGCTGCTCGCCGATGCGCTCCGGATAGCGGTCGACGACCACGTCAAAGCCCGCCCTTGCCAGCCGCTCCGGATAGTCGCGCCCGTAACGACGGAAGGCCTTCGGGTCACCGAAACGGGCGCGCCGCGCATGAGGGGCTTCCTCATCGGGATCCTCATGAGTAAGCCGCGCTGTCGGCGGCCGCGTCTGTAGGAGCCCCCATCCGCCGGCTCGCAGCACGCGGTGCAGCTCGCGCAGGAGGCGAGCGTCGTCGGTGACGCGCTCGAGCACGTGACTGCAGTAGACGACGTCGAACGCTTGGTCGGCAAACGGCAGCTTGCGCAGCTCCATCGAAATCGCCGTGGCCGAGACGACCGGGTCGACTGTGATGCACTCGAGCGACGCCTCGGTGGTGAGTCTGGCGGCGAGCACAGCCTCGACGCCGACGAGCAGCACCCGCCGCGGGCGCTGGGCAGCGAACAAGTCTGTCTCGTTGAGGAGGTACAGCCAGGCCACGCGATGGCGCTCCAGCGACCCGCATCCCCCGCAGCGCGCGTCCGGCCGCCCATCCGGCCCCGGCTCGAACTCAACGGCCTCGGCACCGCACACCGGACATTCGCGGCAAGGCGTGGCGGGCGGGGGCGGGGGCGGCGCGGCATAGGCGCTCGCGGCGAGCTCGTAGGCGCGCTCCCAGCTCGCGGGCACCGCATGGCCCCCGGCCTGCCGCCCGTCCCGACCGTGACCCTCATCGCCCGCATGGCTTCGGCCACCATCCAAGAGCCCCGGGATCAGCCGCTCGAAGGTGTCAAGCGCGGCAGAGTAGCTCAGCCGCTCAAGGAAAAAGGCGCGGCCGCGGGCCGCCAACTCCGTGCGTCGCGCGGGATCGTCGAACAGCTCGGCGATCCGCGCCGCCAGTGGTCGCTCACCAACCGTCTCGATCAGACCGGCCTGCGCGAACGAGCGCAGCGACGACGTCTCCCGGGCGAGCACCGGCACACCCATCGCCAGCGCCTCGGTGAGCTTCATCGGCGTCTGGTGCACGGCGTGATCGGCACTCGTGTCCTGGGGGAGACAGACCAGGTCGGCGAGCATGTGTATCCGGGGCACCTCCGACAGCGGCACGCGTTCGATTAGCTGGATGCGTCCGCCGGGATCAAGCGCAAGGATCTCGGTGCGCAGCGCGGGCTCGTTGAAGGCATCGGTGAGGCACACCCTAACGCGGGGGTCCTCGATCTCGACCACCGCTCGTGCGAGCTCCAGCACCCCCTTGAAACGGCGCGGGTAGCCGGCGAAAAGGACAACATGGTCCTCCGGCCGGTATCCGTACTCGGCGCGGACGCTGTCACGGTTGAACCGTGCCGGGTCGAACAGCGTCTCGTCGCGGGCCTGCGCAACGATTGTGCCCCCATAGCGGCGCTGAAGCTCGTCGCCGGAGACGGTGATCGCGTCCGCGTCGCAGATCAGACCGTCGCTGGCACGAACCCAGGTCTTCCGATGCAAAGCGACGAAATCCTTGAGCGTGCGACTGTACGCCAACTCGTCGAGCGACATCCCCGCTGTGGCCTCGACGAAGCCCAACTCGAGGTCGTCGACGTGTAGCAACACGGGAGCGCCGCACCGGCGTTTGAGCAGCATCGCCAGCACAAACGCAGGTAGGCGCGGCTTCGAAACGTAGATCAGGTCGACATCGTCGACGGTCTCAAGGAATCGCTCGGCGTCGGCGAGGAACCGTGGCAGCGGCGCGCCGGGGAACGCGCGGATCGCTATCCCGGCGGTCCTGATCGGCTCCCACACCTCAGTCCCGAAGAACAACGGCCCGATGATCTCGACGTCGTGGCGACGCCGCAGGAAGTCCGCGAGAAAGAAGGCGCAGTGCGCGCCATTGTGCGCGAGGTCCCATGCGACGAGCGCGATGCGCAAGCGCCGCTCGCTCATCCGCAGCGCCACGCCGACACGCCCACGACGACATCGTTAGCATCGGACTGGGGGCTTGTGACGTCGGTCGCGAGCGGCAGCGTCACGCCCTCACCGGTCCGGACCTCGAGCGTCCCGACGCTTCTCGCCGGCAGGCGCAGGCGGAAGCCATAGCGGCCGTCGCCCGCGGGCATGTGCGCGAGCCCGGAGTGCGGAAGCTCGGCGACCGCCGTGTCAAGTTCGCACCCGTCGAGCAGCAGTCGGACGACGACCCGCCGCGCCGGTTGGACCGGATACCACGCCCAGCCGCTCACCTCGTCCGTGTTGATCCGCTCGACCGTGCCGGCCACTGCCGGCACAGTCGGCGCGGGTGCGCCGTCGACGAAGGTCGGAAATTCGCGTGGCTCGCTCGGACGCTTTGCGCCGAAGGCGGCGGCGAGCGGCAGCCCCACCCCCTCTGCGGTGACTGTGACCAAGTGAGCGCCGTGATCGAGCAGGCGCGCCGGCAGCGGCACCTGAAAGCCATGACGACCGTCGCCAATACCCTCCGCCTGGAGCGACGGCCGCGTCAAGTGGGCAACCCCGTCGGCCACCTCGCAACCATCGACCATCACACGCACCCCGACGCGCCAGGTTGGGGCCGCCGGCCGAAACGCCCAGCCGCTCACCACGCTGTCGTGGACGGACTCGACCCGACCGCGAACCACATTCGGCGGCCGCGGAACGGGGGCGCGCCGCCCCTGGCGACCGGTGTCCCGACCGTCATTCGCCGTGAAGCGTTCGTTCGCCACGGACGGTCCGGCCGGCACGTCACCACTGGGGACGGAAAAGTGAGCGGCGGCGGAGATAGGCTCGTCGTCGGCGGCGGCGGCCGCAAGCGTCATTGCTGCCGGCAGTGCCAGCCCGTCCTGCGTCTCGATGCGCACACACTGGCAGCCGGGCGAGAGCGCCTCGTCGGGCAGCCGCAAGCGAAAGCTGCGTCGGCCCGGGAACACTCCCGCACCGGTCGGAAGCGGCCGCAGCAGCGTCGCCTCGCCCGTCGCCACCGTCCGACCGCCGACGATCACCTGCAGCCCCACGGGCCGGTCCGGGTCAGCCGGCTGCCACGCCCATCCGGTGACGTACCCGCCCTGCACCGACTCGATTCGGCCGTCGGTCCCCGTCTCGATTCGGAACTGGACGCCGGGCCAGCGACTTCCGTCGGCGCCGATGCATCTGAAGCCCGGCACAGGGCCCAGCACGCACCCGGTCTCGGTCTCGACGCGTAGCTGCAAAAGGCCCCGGCGCGCGACCGTCTCCGGCAGCTGCAGCTCGAAGCCGTAGACGCCGTCGCCGACGCCCTCACGAGCGAGGCTTGGACGCGGGCGGTCGGCCAGTCCGGCGGCGACCTCCTTGCCGTCAATAAGTACACGCACGCCGACCCGCCACGTGGGGCGGGAGGGGTGCCAGGCCCAGCCGCTCACGCAGCCCTCGCGGACCTCCTCGACGCGGCCGAGGACCCCCGGCTTGACGCCGCTGGCGTTTAGCGGCTGCGCAGGCTCGCCGGCACCGGTGGCAAGTACCCGCTCGACGGCCCCCGCTCCGCCCCCCAGCGGGCGGCGGCAAAGCAGCAGCTCCACGTTGGCGGGCAGCCGCAATCGCTCGCGCTCGGCGTCGCCCACGCGCTCCGGATAGGAATCGATAATCACCCGCAGGCCGGCGGCGGCGTGACCGCGCGCGCTCTCGTTGGCGCCCGCCGCTGCGAGCTCGAGCGCCCATCCTCCCGGACGCAGCACGCCGCCGAGCTCGGCTCCGCCGAGCGCTGCCGACCCGCACAAAACGACGTCGAACGGGGCGTCGAAGACATCAAACCCGCAAGACAGCTCAGCCATGACACAGTCGAGCAGTGGTTCGTCGGCCAACCGGCGAAGCAACGGCTCGCCGCACCCGACGAGGAGCACGCGTCGGCGTCGGCGGCCGTCGTGCAGCGCGGTCTCGTTGACCAGGTAGAGCCAGGCGAGGCGTTCCAGCGGCAGGGAGCGGCAGCACGGGCAGACTGCTTCTGGCTCCCCGTCCAGGCCCGTCGCGAACGCGGTGCACTCCCACCCACACAGCGAGCACTCCCGCGCTACCGGCGCCAACGCCTCGCTGGCGCGCCGCGCCTCCCGCCGCCGCGCCCGCAGCACCGCCCAAGCCGCGACAACGACACCGACGCACACAACGGCCACCGCGGCGAGCAACGCAAGCGCGATCAGCACGTCGCCACCTCGTCGAGCAGCCGCTCGATCTGGCTGACCCGGGCCGTCCAGGAATGCGCCCGGACCAGCTCATTCGGCGGCCCGACCTGGCGTGCCCGCCGGTCGGGTTCGTCAACCACCTCGGCGACCGCCGCCACAAACTCGTCGTGCGACCCGGTGAAGCGGATCGCGCCCGCCAGGTCCTCGAGGCTGGCGACGTCGGTCGATACCACGGGTACGCCGCACGCGACGTACACGTACGCCTTCAGCGGGTTCATCGCGCGCGTCATCTCGTTGTCCAAGTGGGGGATGATCGCTACGTCGAAACAGCGGATGTAGCGGAGCACGTCCGGATAGGTGCGTAGCCCGAGGAAATGGACGTTGGGGTGCCGGTCGAGCTCGAGCACGTCGCGCGACCCGTGCGCTGAACCGACTATCACCAGCTCGCAGTCCCGTCGCTCCGACGCCAGGCGGTCCAGTAGCTCGATGTCGATCCGCCACGACAGACCCCCAACGTAGCCGATTATCGGCCCGCGCAGCCGGCGCAGCTCGGCGGGTTTGCGCCGGCTGATGCGGTCTTGCGCGCGATCCTCCATCGCGTTGGGGACGACTGCCGGCTCGGCGCCAAACCACCGCAGCCGCTCGGCCAGCAG
>CAJCIY010000136.1 GCA_903970495.1 Candidatus Melainabacteria bacterium
CTCGCAGTCACCGCAGCCGCCTTCCCGGACGGACTTCTCAGCTGCTACTTCTGATCCCTGAGTAACAAGCCAACCGGATACATGTTGGCCAGCCGCGGTCCCGCCAGATGTGCACGAGCCGATTGAGAACCCGCCGCATGAGTCAGCCGGCGAGCCAATCGCTTTCTCTCCACTGCTCAGTCCGAGGGCGCCGAGACAGACAGCAGCTATAATTACGACACGAGATAAACAACCCATCTGCCCCCCTGCTGCTTCAGATTTAGGGTTGACGGATTTCGCGCAGCTTTCGCCATCCCAACGAGGCCGCCATTTGCTCGGATTACGTCGTAAGGACCGTTTGCGAGCACCAGTGACACTTTGGCGAGATCGGAGCTCCGAGACAGAACCCGAACGTTGCTAGCTACAAGTACGACATTTGTGTGCTCGTGAGAGGCATTGAGCTTGGAGACAAGCTCTTGAAGCCCCGCACGGCAGTTGCAATCACTTGTGGCGACGGTGGCGAGCGGGTTGATAGATGCTTGGCGCGCGACGGCCTGATAGGCAGCAACGTAGGCCGAGGCTGCTCGGATGACAGCGGCGTCGGTGTTGAGGTTCTCTGTCGGAGACGCCGACGCGCTCGGAGTCGGCGATACCGCCGTCGAGCTGCTCGATGCAGACGTCGTGATCGGCGTCGGCGACGACCCACCGACCGATCCCGACCCACCGCATCCGCCCAGGAGCGCACAGCAGACGACGACCGGTACGGCCACCCCCAGCCAGCGCATGGGAGGCACCGTAGGACAAACCGACCTAACCCGGGGTACGCCCTGTGGACGGCCGCAACTGCAACGCCCGCCGCGGGCGATCGGTCACGACCGCGGTCACCCCGCGCCGGCGCAGCAGCCACCACAGCGACCCCGAGCCGTCGACCGTGTAGACCAGCAGCGCCATCCCCCGCCGCCGCATCCAGCTGCGCAGCAGCGGGTTCACGAACCGGAACTGCACGGCTGCACCCGCACGGCCGGACAGCCGCGCATACGGCCAGAAATCCCCTCGGAGGCGCCGGACGACCTCGACCGGTCCGACGCCGGCAAGCCCCCGGCCGATGGTGAGCAGCGCGATCCCGCCGGCAGCGGCCAGCGCATCCACCGCCGCCTCATCCCCGGTCGTGTAGTACGCCACCGGCAGCCCGAAGCCCTCGACGAACGCGACGAGCTCCGCCTCGTACCCCGACTCCTTGACATCGATGTGACCACCGACGCCGGCGGCGGCAGCCGCGCCGAGGACGTCCGCAGCAAGCGGTCCCGACCCCCCGGCGTCGTGGGCGCACAGGAACACCCCGTCGACCCGGCGGATGTCGACCTCGACCAGGTCCGCGCCCAGCTCGATGGCAGCGAGGTAGGCCTCGAGCGTGCCCTCCGCCGCGACCTCACTCCCGCCGCGGTGCGCGGAGACGAGCACCGACCCTCGAACCCCTAGGCCGAGTACGGCTCGAGCGCCGCCGCGAGCCGCGGCCCGACGCGCGCCGTGAGGTGCGTCCCCGCCGCCTCGAACTGCTCGCTCAGCACCTCGCCGACCTTGTGCACGCGCGCGACCAGCTCGCCGTGCTCGTAGGGGACGAGCACGTCGACGAGAGTCTCGAGGTGCGGCACCGCGGTGACCAACGCCTCCGCCAGCACCGCCAGCCCCTCGCGGGTGTGGGCGGAGACGAACACCGCGTGCGGTTCCTGCCGGGCGATGCGGGCCAACGCCATCGGGTCGGCGACGTCGATCTTGTTGACGACCAGCAGCTCGGGGATCTGACCCGCACCGACGTCGGCCAGCACCTCGCGGACGGCCGTGAGCTGCGACTCGGGGTCGGGGTGGCTGCCGTCGACGATGTGCACCACGAGGTCGGCGTTGGCCACCTCCTCCAGCGTCGAGCGGAACGCCTCGATGAGCTGGTGCGGGAGGTGGCGCACGAACCCGACGGTGTCGGTCAGCAGCACCGGCCGGCCGTCGGTGAGCCGGGCCTTGCGGACGGTCGGGTCGAGGGTCGCGAACAGCGCGTCCTCGACGAGCACGCCGGCGCCGGTGAGCAGGTTCATCAGCGAGGACTTGCCGGCGTTGGTGTAGCCGGCGATCGCGACGCTCGGCACCATCGAGGACACCCGCTGCGAGCGCTTGGTCTCGCGTACGGTCGCCATCCCGGCGATCTCGCGCTTGAGCTTGGAGATCCGCGCACGGATGCGGCGACGGTCGGTCTCGATCTTGGTCTCGCCGGGACCGCGGGTGCCGATGCCGCCGCCGCCGGCGACGCGGCCACCGGCCTGTCGGGAGAGGTTCTCGCCCCAGCCGCGCAGCCGCGGCAGCAGGTACGTCATCTGCGCGAGCTCGACCTGCGCCTTGCCCTCCTTGGAGGTGGCGTGCTGGGCGAAGATGTCGAGGATCAGCGCCGTACGGTCGATGACCTTGACCTTGACGATCTCCTCGAGCTGCCGCAGCTGGCCCGGCGTCAGCTCGCCGTCGCAGATGACGGTGTCGGCGCCGGTCGCGACCACGATGTCGCGCAGCTCCTTGGCCTTGCCGGAGCCGATGAAGGTCGCGGCGCTCGGCTTGTCGAGCCGCTGCATCAGCCCGTCGAGGACCTCCGACCCGGCGGTCTCGGCGAGCGCCTTGAGCTCGGTGAGGGAGTTCTCGGCGTCGACGACGGTGCCGCTGGTCCAGACACCGATGAGGACGACCCGCTCGAGCCGCAGCTGCCGGTACTCGACCTCGGTGACGTCCTGGAGCTCGGTGGAGAGCCCCTGGACGCGCTTCATGGACTGGCGGT
>CAJCIY010000137.1 GCA_903970495.1 Candidatus Melainabacteria bacterium
CGTACGCGGCGACCGGGATCGCGCTGGGGCTGGTGGTTCTCGTGCAGCTCGCCCAGTACGGCTGGACCCGTGCGCACCGCTAGGGCCGCGACGGGCCGCCGCCCGCTGACCCGCCTCATCGTCACCTGGTTCGCCCTGAGCCTGACCGTGTACGTCGTCGCCCGCATCACGCCGGGCTTCACCGTCGACCACTGGCGCGACGCGCTCCTCGTCGGGGCGGCGCTCGGTGCGCTGAACACCGTGCTGTGGCCGCTGCTCGTCCGGGCGCTGCTGCCGGTCGCCGTCGCGACCCTCGGCCTCGGCAGCCTGCTGGTGTCCGGCGGCCTCACGGACGCGCTCATCCGGGCGCTGCCCGGCGTCCACGTCCGCGACGCCGCCGAGGCGGTGCTGATCTCGCTGCTCGTCTCGTTCGTCTCGACGTTGGTCACCGGGCTGCTCGACGTCGACGACGACGAGTTCTTCCAGCACCGCGCCGCCCGCCGGTCGCGACGTCACGGCGCGGCGCCGACCACGGTGCCCGGCGTGCTGTTCCTGCAGATCGACGGCCTCGGCTACGACGTGCTCCGCCGCGCCATCCGCGACGGCGACGCCCCGACGCTCGCGCGGTGGGTCCGGTCCGGCTCGCACCGGCCGCTGCTGTGGGAGACCGACTGGTCGAGCCAGACCTCGGCCTCGCAGATCGCGCTGCTGCACGGGTCGAACGTCGACGTCCCCGCGTTCCGCTGGCTGGAGAAGGACCGCGGCGTGATCATGGTCTCGAACCACCGCGGCGACGCGGCCGAGATCGAGCGCCGGCACTCCGACGGCCGGGGGCTGCTGCACGCCGACGGCGCCAGCCGCGGCAACCTGTTCACCGGCGACGCCCAGGACGCGCTGCTGACGATGAGCGTCGTCACCGAGCGCAAGGGCCGGATCGGGCAGGGCTACTACGGCTACTTCGCCAACCCGAACAACCTCGCCCGGACGCTGTTCGCCACGATCGCCGAGGTCGCCCGGGAGGTGCTGGCCTCGGTGACGCTGCGCCGGCTCGACATCCGGCCCCGGGTCGCGCGCGGCGGCGTCTACCCGTTCCTGCGCGCGTTCACGACCGTCATCAGCCGCGACGTCATCGTGAGCGCGGTCCTCGACGACGTGATGTCCGGCCGATCGGTGGTCTACGCCGACTTCCTGGGCTACGACGAGGTGTCCCACCACTCCGGCCCCGAGCACCACGACACCCTCGGCGTGCTGCGCGGCATCGACCGGCAGATCGGCCGGCTCGAGCGGGCGCTGCCGTTCGCGCCCCGGCCGTACCGGGTCGTCGTGCTCTCCGACCACGGGCAGGCGCAGGGCGAGCCCTTCGCCAGCCGGTACGGCGAGTCGCTCGCCGACGTCGTCCACCGCGCCTGCCAGCCCTCGGGCGTGGCGCGGCGGGCGCCGAGGCGCGGCGCGCAGAAGTCGGACGCCTCGCCGTCCCGGCCGAACTCGAAGGCGGCCGAGGCCTGGCAGGTCGACGCCCTGCTGCAGGACGCGAAACCGCTGCGGCGCAGGCGTTCTGTCGACCGTGTCCACCGACCCGACCGGGTCGTGCTGGCCTCGGGCGCCCTCGGCATGGTCTACCTCACCGAGGAGACGCGGCGGCTGACGCTCGAGGAGATCGACGCCCGCCACCCGCGGCTCGTCGGTGCGCTGCGCGACCACCCCGGGATCGGCTTCGTCCTGGTGCGCGCCGCGGCCGGACCGGTCGCGCTCGGCGCCCGCGGCGCCCACCACCTGGCGACCGGCGTGATCGAGGGCGAGGACCCGCTGGCCGCGTACGGCCCGCTGACCGCGGCGCGGGTCGCCCGCCTCGACGGCTTCGCCCACGTCGCCGACCTCGTGGTCAACGCCGCGTACGACGAGATCACCGGCGAGCTGCCGGCCTTCGAGGCGCTGCTCGGGTCGCACGGCGCGGTCGGCGGCCAACAGACCCGGGCGTTCGTGCTGCGGCCCGTCGACGCGCCACCGCCGGCCGAACCGCTCGTCGGAGCCGAGGCCGTGCACCGGATGCTGCGCGCGTGGCTGGGCCACTACGGCCACCGTGCCTTCGATGCCGACCGGCTCGACGCGCCCGAGCCGGCCACCGCCCGGGCATAGCAGGATGGGCACCATGCGCCTGGCCACCTGGAACGTCAACTCGGTCACCGCCCGCCTGCCGCGGCTGCTGGACTGGCTCGACGACAGCGCCCCGGACGTGCTCTGCCTGCAGGAGATCAAGGTCAGCAGCGAGGCGTTCCCGCACGCCGAGTGCGAGGCGCGGGGCTACGAGCTCGCCGTCCACGGCGAGGGCCGCTGGAACGGCGTCGCGATCCTCTCGCGGGTCGGCCTCGCCGAGGTCGCGTACGGCTTCGACGGTCAGCCCGGGTACGCGCCGCCGAGCGACGGCGCGATGTTCGACACCCCGAAGGTCGAGGCCCGTGCGGTCGGGGCGACCTGCGGCCCGCTGCGGGTGTGGTCGCTGTACGTCCCGAACGGCCGGACGGTCGACGACCCGCACTACGCGTACAAGCTGGAGTGGCTGGCCCGCTACCGCGACGCGGTCGCCGCGGAGCTGCCGGCGCAGCAGGGGTTCGCGGCCTGCGGTGACTTCAACGTCGCCCCTACCGACGCCGACGTCTGGGACCGCTCGGTCTTCGACGGCTCGACGCACGTGACGCAGCCCGAGCGCGACGCGGTGCAGGCGCTGGTCGACCTCGGCCTCACCGACCTGCCGGCGCGGGCGCTGAAGCACGACACCCCGTACACGTACTGGGACTACCGGGGCGGCAGCTTCCACAAGAACATGGGGATGCGGATCGACCTCGTGCTGGCCAACGACGCGGCGACCAAGGCGGTCACGGACGCCTACGTCGACCGCGACGCCCGCAAGGGGACCGGGCCGAGCGACCACGCACCGCTCGTCGTCGACCTCGACCTGTAGGTCAGCGACCGGCCAGCACCCGGGTCAGCTGCTCGACGGTCTCGTCGGCGAGCGTCTCGAAGGTGCCGCGCAGGAACGGGTCGGCCAGCCGGGCCAGCCCCTTGAACCGGATGTCGGCCGTGTACGTGATCTCCGTGCCGGCGCCGACGTCGCGGACCACCAGGTCGTCGACCGAGTGCGCGGTCTTGTTCTCCCCGACGAAGGTCAGCCGCTGGGCGGACCGCTCGGCCAGGCGGTAGCGCAGCACCGTCGTCCGGCCGCGGAAGGTCGAGGTGTTGGTCCACCGGGCGCCGACCTGCAGCGGCCCGCTGCCTTCGCGTACGCAGCTCACCGTGCCGGGATCCCACGCCTCGGCGTGGCCGAAGTCGGCAAGGTAGTCGATCACGTCCGGCACCGTGCCGCTGACGGGGAACGTGCGCTGGACGTGGACCACGAGGGTTCTCCTGACGAAGGGCGAGCCCGCACCGACCGGCGGTGCGGGCTCGCGAAGGGCGGTACGGGTCAGACGGTGGTCGACGGCGCGGCGTCCGCCGCGCCGGCCTCGGTGTCCTGCTGCTCGGTCGGGAGCTCACCGCCGGTGGTCTCGATGTGCGCGCGCACGAACCACTGGAACTGCTCGAGCTGCGCCGCCTGGCCGATGAGCATGTCCTGCGTCACCGGGTCCGGCTCCTCGGTCGCCGCGATCGCCTCGCGGTGGCCGGCCACGACGCCGGCGTACACCAGGTCGAGCGCGGCCATGTGCTTGATCGCGTCGTCGCGGCCGAGCGAGTAGTCGTCCCACGCGCGCTGCGCGACGATCGCCCCGGGCGTGCCCTGTGGCGATCCGCCCAGCGTCGCGATCCGCTCGGCCGTGGTGTCGACCATCTCTCGGACGGCGTCGACCTGCGGGTCGAGCATCGTGTGGACGGCGATGAAGTGGGTGCCCACCACGTTCCAGTGGATGTGCTTCAGGGTGAGCGCCAGGTCGTTCAGCGCGTTCAGCCGGTCCTGCAGCAGACCGACGGTGAGCTCCGCGTCGTCGGGCTTCATGCCCGGGACGGTGTAGCGGAGCGTCTGCGGGGTGATCTCGCGGGCCTTGTCGGCCATGGCACGTCCTCCTCGGTTCGGGTACTTCCCCCTAGGGGTGCCCGCTGGGCGACGGATCGAACAGAGGTCCGGGTCACGCCGGGCCGGGCGCCCCCGTCAGGTGGCGGCGAGGTAGATCGACGCGCCGATGCCCGCGAGCAGGCAGTAGACGCCGAACGGCCGCAGCGACCGGGTCTGGAAGTACCGGTCGAGGAACCGCACCGAGACGTACGCGCCGACGCCCGAGAGCACCGAGCCGAGGATGACCTGGCCGCCGATGCCGCTGCCCTGCGGACCGGTGAGGTCGGGCAGCTTGAGCACGCCCGCGGCGAGGATCACCGGCGTCGCGAGCAGGAACGACAGCCGTGCCGCGTCCTCGTGCGACAGGCCCTTGACCAGGCCGGCGCTCATCGCCGACCCCGAGCGCGAGAGCCCGGCGAACAGCGCGAGGATCTGCGTCGCCCCGATCGCGCCCGCGGCCAGCCACGACAGCCGGGAGAGCCGTACGTCGACCGCGACGTCCCGGTCCTCGCCGTCGGGCGGGTGGTCGGCCGGCGCGCGGCGGCGGAGCTGCTCGGCGCCGAGCAGCAGCAGGCCGTTCAGCGTCAGGAAGATGCCGGCCGACGTGGGCGTGCCGAACCGCACCCGGAAGGTGTGCTCGAAGACCAGGCCGACCAGGCCGACCGGGATCGTGCCGACGACGAGCAGCCAGCCGAGGCGCTGCTCCGGCGTACGGATCTCGCGGTGGCGGACCGAGGAGAGCAGGCCGCCGACGATGCGCACCCAGTCGCGCCAGAAGTAGATGATCAGCGCGATCGCCGTCGCGACGTGCAGCCCGACGATGAAGGCCAGGTACGGCGACTCCGGCGCCGCGACGTCCAGGTCCTTGGCCCAGGACCCGCCGACGAGCGCAGGGATCAGGACCGAGTGGCCGAGCGAGGAGATCGGGAACAGCTCTGAGACGCCCTGCAGCAGGCCGATCACGGTGGCCTCGGCCCACGAGATGTGGTGGTGCACGGGCGCGGCTGCGGCGAGCAGCAGGTCCGTCCTCACCGCGCGACGTCCGCCCGTGCGCCGGCGTTGCGCCGCCACCACACGACCAGCGCGACCACCAGGACCACCGCGATCACGATGCTCACCGGGGTGAAGCCGTGGGCGACCGAGTCCCAGTGGCCGGCCACCGCGTCGCCGATCAGCGCGAGCGCGAAGGTCCACGGCAGGCAGCCCAGCAGCGTGAAGAGCGAGAAGCGCGCGACCGGCATCTCGGCGAGGCCGGCCGGCAGGCTGATGAAGGTGCGGACGACCGGCAGCAGCCGGCCCACGAAGACCGCCACCGGGCCGTACCGGGAGAAGAACGCCTCGGCCCGCTCGACGTGGTGCGGGCGGATGAGCCACGACACCGAGCGGTGGGTGACCACGGCGTGGCCGCCGTACCGGCCGATGGCGTAACCGATGAGAGAGCCGACGAGGTTGCCGGCGGCGCCGACCAGCCCCATCCCCCACACCGTCACGTGCGCGTGGTGTCCGCCGACCGCGAGGCCGCCGGCGAGCGCGCCGCCGAACAGCATGATCACTTCGCTCGGGATCGGGATGAACATCGACTCGAGCACCATGAGCAGGAAGACCGCGAGGTAGCCGTGGTGGGCCACGGTCGTGGTCAGGAAGTGGGTCACCGTCGTCCTTCGGGTGGGCGGCACTACGACAGTTATGTCGTAGTCAGGGCGCTGTGCCCATCGTAGGGAACGCGCGGAGCGGCCCCGACCGGCCTGAGCCTGCGGCTCAGCCGATCTTCAGTGGCAGCCGTCGCGGGCCACGCACCTGGCCGTGGCTCCAGGTGACCGCGTCGGGGTCGGCGAGCGAGAACGTCGGGTGCCGCTCGAGCCACACCTCGAGGGCGACGCGCAGCTCCATCCGCGCCAGGTGGGAGCCGAGGCAGCGGTGGATGCCGAGCCCGAAGGCGGCGTGCCGGTTGACCTCGCGGTCGATGACGACCTCGTCGGCGCGCTCGAACTGCGCCGGGTCGCGGTTGGCGGCCGGGAACGACAGCAGCAGCCAGTCCTCGCCCTTCATCTCCACGCCGCCCCAGGTCATGTCCTCGCGGACCAGCCGCGCCATCGTCACCGGCGCGTACGCCCGGAGCAGCTCCTCGACCGCGGTCGGGAGCAGCGCGGGCTCGGCGACCAGCCGCTCGCGGTCGCCCGGATGTCCGGCGAGGTGCCAGAGGGAGGCGCCGATCGCCGACCACG
The DNA here is from genome assembly GCA_903970495.1 of Candidatus Melainabacteria bacterium. Lineage (GTDB taxonomy): Bacteria > Actinomycetota > Actinomycetes > Mycobacteriales > CAJCIY01 > CAJCIY01. The sequence continues at coordinate 6,250 of CAJCIY010000137.1, forward strand.
TGGTGTCGATGCCGGCCACGAGCAGCAGCCCCATCGTGCCCGCGACGTGGAAGGCGTCGAGCTTCTCGCCGTCCAGCTCGGCGTCGATGAGGTAGGACGTCAGGTCCTCACGGGGGTGGGCGAGGTGGTCGTCGATCTGCGCCGACAGGTAGTGGAAGAGCGCGCCGATGCCCTCGAGCCGCTCGGTCAGCGGCAGGTTGATGCCCTCGAGCACGCTCGCCACGAAACCCGCGAACTCGGGCCCGTCCTCGGGTGGGAAGCCGAGCATGTCCGAGATCGCGCGCATCGGGATGTGCTGCGCGTAGTCGACGGCCGCGTCGATCTCGGAGGAGCCCCCGAGGCCGTCGAGCAGCTCGTGGCAGTACGCCCGGGTCGCGGGCTCCAGCGCGGCGATCGCCGTCCGGGTGAAGGCCGGGAGCAGCAGCTTGCGGGCGCCGTGGTGGAACGGCGGGTCGGAGGTGATCGGCGGGGTGCCCCCGGCCGGGGCGAGCGCGACGTCGGACCGGAAGTTGCTCATCACCACCGAGCGGCTGGAGAAGCGGTCGGAGTCGTACGCGACGGCGGCGACGTCCTCGTACCGGGTCGGCAGCCAGCCACCCCCGAAACGGTCGGTGTGCGCGACCGGGCAGCGCTGCCGCAGGTCGTCCTGGATCTCGTAAGGGTCGGCCGCCCAGGCGTCGTCGAGGTGGTCGAAGTCGGTGGCCCAGTCGGTGACCGGCCCGATCGTCGGCTCGTTGCGCCGGCCGTGGGAGGTGCGGTCGGTGAAGCGCTCGTCGGCGTCGCCCGCGAAGCGGTCGTCGACCGTCACTGCTCGACGTCGATCGCCATCTCGGGGCAGTTCATCGCCGCCACCTGCGCTTCGTGCTCCTGACCGTCCGGGATGACCCCGCCGTTCCGCTCGCTGCCGTAGCCCTCGTCGTCGGAGGCGAAGAACTGCGGCGCGAGGTCGTAGCAGCGGCCGTGGCCCTGGCAGCGGGCCGGGTCGACGTGGACCTTCATCGGTGGTCTCCTCCGGCGGGTCGTGGCGGTCTCGGTCCCATCATGCGCTCAGCACGCCGGGGTTCAGCAGACCGTCGGGGTCGAACGCGGCCTTGATCCGGTGGAACAGCGCGAGCTCGGCGGGGGAGCGCACCAGGTGCAGCCACCGCGCCTTGGCCCGTCCGACGCCGTGCTCGCTGGAGATGGTGCCGCGGCGGTCGACGACCGCCCGCAGCACCAGGTCGGACAGCTCCTCGTCGCCGGAGTCCACGCCGGTGACGTTGACGTGCACGTTGCCGTCGCCGACGTGCCCGTAGAGCCACACGCCGGCGTCGGGGTATGCCGCGGCGACGACGCCCGGCACCGCGGTGAGGAACTCCGCGAGCATCGGCTGCGGCAGCGTGACGTCGAGCTTGTGGGTCGGGCCGAGCGTCGCGATCGCCTCGGCGTGCCGCTCGCGGTAGGACCAGAGCCGCGTGACGTCGGCGGGGTCGAGCGCCACCAGCGCGTCGTCGGGCAGCCCGTCGGGGGAGCTCGACTCGGTCAGCAGGTACGCCGCGGCGGCGGGCGGCGGTGCGAGGCCGGTGACCGTGCAGACCAGCTCGACGCCCGGCCGCAGCATCAGCTCGACCGCCTCGACGCGGCCGTCGGCGGCCGCCGCGGTGCCGGCGACGACCGCCGCCTCGATGCTCGGGAACCCCTGCAGCGCCACGACTCTCCCGGCCATGAGCGGGATCAGCCGGAGCTGCGCCGAGGTCACCAGCGCGAGCGTGCCCTCGCTGCCGGCCAGCAGCGAGGGCAGGTGGTAGCCGGTGTTGTCGCGGACGAAGCCCGGGCGGTGCTCGACGCGCGAGCCGTCGGCGAGGACGGCGCCGATGCCGAGCAGCTGGGCTCGCGTCATCCCGTGCCGGACCACGCGCAGCCCGCCCGCGTTGGTCGCGATCGTGCCGCCGACGGTCGCGGTGTCGCGGCTGGCGAGGTCGACGGCGTACCGCAGCCCGTGCTCCGCGGCGGCACGGTGCAGTGCGCCGATCGTGACGCCGGCGCCCGCGACCGCGACACGGGCGACCGGGTCGACCTCGAGCCGCTGCAGCCGGCGGAGGTCGACGACCACCTGCCCGGCCTCGGGTACGGCACCGGCGACCAGGCTGGTGTTCCCGCCCTGCGGCACCATCGGCGTACGTGCCGCGGCGCAGGCCGCGGCGACGGCGGCGACCTCCTCGTCGGTGCCGGGCGAGACCACGACGTCGGCGGTGCCGACGAAGCGGCCGGTCCAGTCGCGGGCGTGCGCGGCCGTGATGTCGGGGTCGGTCGCGACGTGCGAGGCGCCGACGATCGCGGCGAGCTCGCTCAGCACGCGCCCACCCACTCGTGGTCGCCGCCCGCGTACGTCTGCCGCTTCCAGATGGGCACCTCGGCCTTCACCGCGTCGATCAGCGCGTGGCAGGTCGTCATCGCCTCCCTGCGGTGCGCCGCGGACACGGCGACGGCCACGGCGATGTCGCCGACCGCCAGCTCTCCGACGCGGTGGGCGACGGCGACGGCGAGCACCCCGTCGGTGTGACGCCCGGCGACGGCGGCGAGCAACGGCTCCGCGGACGGATGGGCCTCGTACGCCAGGGCGGTCACCGCGCGCCCGCCGTCGAGGTCGCGGACGGTGCCGACGAAGACGCCGTTGCCACCGGCCCGGTCGTCGGCGACCGCGGCGAGCAGGGTGCCGACATCGATCGGGTCGGCGGTGATCGTCGCGAGCGCGACCCGGCCGCTCAGTGGTCGCCGCCGTGGATCATCGCGATGGCGTGCGGCAGCAACGGGCCGAGCGCGGCCAGCCCGTCGCGTACGGCCCCGGTCGAGCCGGCGAGGTTGACCACGAGCGTCCGCCCGACGGTGCCCGCGACGCCGCGCGAGAGCACGGCGGTGGGCACAGTCCCCGCGTCGCGGATTGCCGCGGCGAGGCCGTCGGCCCGGCGGTCGAGGACGGTGAGCGTCGCTTCGGGTGTGACGTCGCGCGGGCCGAGGCCGGTGCCACCGGTGGTGAGGACGAGGTCGACGTCCTGGTCGGCGGCCTCGCGGATCGCCTCGACGACGGCGGCCGCGTCATCGGGGACCACGGCGATGCGCGCGGTCACGTCGATCGCCGCCAGCAGCTCGGCGGCGAGCGGTCCGGAGGTGTCCTCGCGCGTGCCCGCGGCGCACCGGTCGGAGACCGTCAGCACCAGGGCGTTCACGGCTGGCTCCAGCGGCCCGACCGGCCGCCGGACTTCTCGACCAGCCGGACGTCGGTGAGCACGGCCGCGGGGTCGACTGCCTTCACCATGTCGTGCAGCGCGAGGCCCGCGACGGCGACGCCGGTGAGCGCCTCCATCTCGACCCCCGTACGTCCCGAGGTCCGGCAGGTCACGGCGATCTCGACCGCGTCGTCGGCCACCACGAGGTCGACGTCGACGCCGTGCAGCGGCAGCGGGTGGCACAACGGGATCAGGTCGGCAGTGCGCTTGGTGCCGGCGATCGCTGCGATGCGGGCTACCGCGAGCGCATCGCCCTTCGGCATCCCCTCGCCGCGCAGCAGCGCGACCACCTCGGCGCTGACCACGAGCCGGCCCCGCGCCGTCGCGGACCGGTCGGTCACGTCCTTGCCGCCCACGTCGACCATGCGCGCCTGCCCGGCGGCGTCGAGGTGCGGCAGCGTCATGCGCTCATCCTCGCAGCGGGGTCCGGAACGGGCAGCGGCCCGGCCCCCGCAGGTGCGGGGGCCGGGCCGGCCGGTCTAGCAGATGCCGTGCAGCGATCCGTCGGACGGATCAGCTGGAGGCGGGGAGCTTGATCGTGATCGTCGCGACGCCCACGGTCAGGTAGTTCGGAACCGTGCCGGCCGGCACGCCGAACGCACCGTCGAGCACCGTCGCCGCAGCCGGCAGGATCTTGACCACGGTGCCGGTCAGCACGGCGGAGCCGGAGACCGAGGTGGTGTCGAGCGGCTGCAGGGAAGACCCGTCGAGGAAGAAGACCGGGGTCTGCTTCGCGACCGAGGTGCCGTTCTTGGTGACGTCGGCCAGCAGCATCGAGGTGCCCGGGTTCACCGAGAAGTTCGACAGACCGACGACGGTGCTGCCGGCGGTGAGCGTGATGCCCGAGCCGTCGTGGTGCAGGATCCCCTGGACGTACGGGGTGACCGTGCCCGGCTTGTAGTAGGTCACGTTGCCGCTGGTGATCGGGAAGACGAGCGAGCCCGCGGTCGTCAGCTGGGCGCTGCCGGTGACGCCGGGACTGATCTTGAGGCTCTTCAGCGCGGCGAGGAAGCCGGGGTCGAGCTTGACCGCGGTCGACGTGCCGGTGACCGACGCCAGGCTGGCGAGGGGGGTCGGCGTCGCGGCGGCGGACGGCGAGGTGGAGGCGCTGGTCTTCGAGCTGGAGCCGCAGGCCGCGACCGACAGGCCGGTGATGGCCGTCAGTGCCACGGCGGCGGCGATGGTCTTCGGTGCGCGCACGATGGTTCCCTTTCGTTGGTCGGGCCAGGCGGTCCGATGTCCGGACCGCGGCCCGGCGGGGCGACCGGGTGTCGATCGCCTTCTGCCGACCATTCGTCGCCCGGGGGCAAAACGGTTCATCGCGTTTCGGTAACAACCCGGCAGGCCCAGCCACGTAGGTTCGTCCTGGTGACCTTCCCGCGGCGCCGCGTGCTCCGCTTCGGGGTCGCGCTGGCAGCGGTGGCCCTCATCGCCGCACTGCCCGCCATCGCCGGCGCGCGGCCCCGGCCGGCCGACCGCGCGGTGTCCGCGCCGGCCCTGCTCGCCCGGGTGGCCGCGTCGGCGACGACCGGCTACTCGGGGTACGCCCAGACCGCCGGATCCGCCTCGATCCCCGACGTCACCGACCTGGGCGACATCCCGTCACTCCTCGGCGACGTCACGATGCTGCGCGTCTGGTGGTCCGCCCCGCAGCAGTGGCGGGTGGACACCGTCTCCGCGACCAACGAGGAGGACACCTACGCCCACCCCGGCGGCACCTGGGAGTGGAGCAGCGCCGGGCGCACCGCCGTCGACGTCGCCACC
>CAJCIY010000138.1 GCA_903970495.1 Candidatus Melainabacteria bacterium
TGGTCGGCTCTCCCGCCGCACCCCGCGGCGACCGCGGTTCCGGTCTCCGACCCGTGGACAGCCACCGTCCACCGCCTCGACGCCGCCCGCACCGCCGCGCTCTCGGGGCACGCGCCGGTCACGGCCGCCGACGCCGCCGGCGGCACCGCCGAGCGGCTCGACGCGACGACCCGTGCGGCCCTCGTGCGCGACCGCCTGACCGTCCTCGCGCCGGAGCCGCAGCTCGCGCGGGTCGTCCCGATCGACGTCACTCCCGAGACCGCGACCCTGCGCGTCACCGACACCCTGGGCGCGTACGACTACCGCGACGCCGCTGGCAGGGTCGTCGGCCGCGTCCCCGCGCGAGGATCCCGCACCTGGACCGTGACGCTCCGCCGCACGGCCGACGGCTGGCGCTACGAGTCGGTCAGCTGAGCGCCGCGGCGAGCGCGCGTTCGAGCGTCGGGTGCTGGAACGCGTACCCGCTGGACTCGAGCACCGCGGGCGTCACCCGCTGGCCGTGCAGGATGCCCTCGGTGGCGAACTCGCCGACGATCGCCTTCAGCGCGAAGCCCGGCGCCGGCAGCAGCGCCGGTCGGTGCAGCTCGTGGCCGAGTGCGGCCGCAAAGTCCTTCTGCCGCACCGGTTCCGGTCCGGTGAGGTTGACCGGACCGGACACGTCGGCGGTGAGCAGGTGCTCGATGGCGCAGACCTCGTCGGCGAGCGAGACCCACGACCACCACTGCTTCCCGTTGCCCAGCGGTCCGCCGAGCCCGGCCTTGTAGAGCAGCAGCTGCTGGGCGAGCATCCCGCCGGCGCCGGACAGCACCAGGCCGGTCCGCAGGTACGCCGTCCGGATGCCCGCCTCGACGGCGCCCGATGCGGCCTGCTCCCACTGCACGACGACGTCGGCCAGGAAGCCGCTGCCCGCCGGCGCGCTCTCGTCGACCGCGGTGTCGCCGGGGTCGCCGTAGAACCCGATCGCGCTGCCGGACAGGAACACGGTCGGCTTCGGGTCGAGCTGCGCGATCGTGTTCGCCAGCAGCCGCGTCGAGTCGAGCCGGCTGCCCAGGACCGTCTGCTTGTACGCGTCGGTCCACCGCTTGTCGCCGATGCCGGCGCCGGAGAGGTTGATCACCGCGTCGACGCCCGCGAGGTCCGCCGGGTCGAGCTGTCCCCCCGCCGGGTCCCAACGGATCTCACCGGGCTGCCGCGGCTCGCGCCGCACGAGGGTCAGGACCTCGTGGTCGTGGTCGCGCAGCGCGATGACGAGGTGGGAGCCGATGAGGCCGGACGCGCCGGAGATCGCGATCTTCACGCGGTGGTCCTGCCCTGGATCACGGCGCGCATGCGGCGGACGGTCCGTGCGACCTGTGAGCGTCTGGCGGTGCTATCGCACCGCCTCGTGCTGAGTAGTCGCGAAGAGGTCAGCTGTAGATCGCGCGGGTGACCCACTCGGCCACGAGCGCCGGCTTGGTCTCGCCCTCGATCTCGACCGTGACCGTACGGGTGACCTGCAGCGTGTTCGGGTCCTTGAGCTCGACCGCGCTGACCGACGACTCGGCGCGGATCCGGGAGTCGACCTTGACCGGCGCGATGAAGCGGATCTTCTCGAAGCCGTAGTTGACGCCCATCACCGCGCCGACGGCGCGCTCGAGCGGCTGCGGGATCGACGACGTCAGCGGCACCAGCAGCGAGAGCGTCAGGAACCCGTGCGCGATGGTGACCTTGTACGGCGAGAGCTCCGCCGCCTTCTCGGGGTCGACGTGGATGAACTGGTGGTCCTCGGTCACGTCGGCGAAGGCGTTGATCCGGGCCTGGTCGACGAGCAGCCAGTCCCCGGTGCCGTCGGAGGTCCCGATGGCCTTCTCGAACAGCGCGTACGCGTCCTCGGCGTGCGTCATGAGCGGTCCCTTCCCTGCAGCGTTCTCAGATTCCCAGGTCCGCGGCGAACTCGGCGGCTTCGAGGCGGTCCTTCACGGCGGTCAGGAAGCGCGCGGCGTCCGCGCCGTCGACCAACCGGTGGTCGTAGGTCAGCGCGAGGAAGACCATCGAGCGGACGGCGATGACCTCGCCGAGCTCCGGGTCGTCGACGACGACGGCGCGCTTGACGACACTGCCGGTGCCGAGGACGCCGACCTGCGGCTGGTTGATGATCGGGGTGTCGAACAGCGCGCCCCGCGAGCCGGTGTTGGTCAGCGTGAAGGTGCCGCCGCCGAGCTCGTCGGGGGAGACGCCGTTGCTGCGCGTACGGTCCGCGAGGTCAGCGATCTTGCGCGCGAGCCCGCCGATGTTGAGGTCGCCGGCGTCGTGGATGACCGGGACGAGCAGGCCGCGCTCGGTGTCGACCGCGATGCCGAGGTGCTCGGTGTCGTGGTAGGTGACCGAGCTGGTCTCGGCGTCGACCGAGGCGTTGAGCTTCGGGAACGCCTTGAGCGCCTCGATGGTCGCGACGGCGAAGAACGGCAGGAACGAGAGCTTCACGCCTTCGCGCGCCTCGAACGACTCCTTGGCCTGCACGCGGAGCTTCGCGATGCCGGTGACGTCGGCCTCGACCACGGTGGTGAGCTGCGCAGAGGTCTGCAGCGACTCGACCATCCGGGTCGCGATGACCTGCCGGAGCCGCGACATCTTCTCGGTACGGCCGCGGACGCTGGTGTCGGCCGCGGCCGCCACCGGCTGCGAGGTCGCGACCGGGGCGGGGGCCGACGGCGTCGTCGTCGGCTTCGGCGGTGCGGCGTGCTTGCCGGGCGCCGTCGGAGCGGATCCGGCCGCGGCGAGCACGTCCTGCTTGCGGATGCGCCCCCCGACGCCGGTGCCGGTCACGGCCCTGAGGTCGACTCCCTGCTCGGCGGCCATCTTGCGGACGAGCGGTGTGACGTACGCCGGTTCGCCGCCGGAGGCCGCGGCCGGGGCGGGAGCGGCAGTCGCAGCGGGCGCGGTCTCGACCTCAGGGGTCGGCTCGGGCTCGGGGGCTGCGCGGACGGCGGGCTCTTCCGCCGCGGGCGGCGGAGTGGGTGTCGCCGCGGGCGGCGGAGTGGGCGCTGCAGGGGCTGCCGTCGCCGGCTCGGGTTCGGCGGCGACGGGAGCGGCGGCCGGCGCGTCGGCGGTGACCTCGG
>CAJCIY010000139.1 GCA_903970495.1 Candidatus Melainabacteria bacterium
TCGCCGGCGTCCCGCGCCGGCACGGGATCACCGACATGCCGCAGCACCGCCTCGAGCACGGCCGGATCGACGGTGACGCTCTTCCCGGCCCAGTCCTCGTACGTGGCCGCGACGCCCGCCGATGCGGCGCGGGCGGTGAGATCGGGCTCGGTCACCGCGGCCGCCTACCCCCACAGCGGGCAGGCACTCAGCCGACGGGCTCGCGCGCGGCGAGGAACGCCAGCTGCGCGACGCTGGCCGGCAGCGCGCGGCGCACGGGGATGACCATCAGCCGCGGGAAGAACCGCGCGAGCAGGCCGGTCACCCGCACGGTGTGCGTGATCTCGGTGCCGAGCGCGGTCGGCGTCAGCTCGTGCTGCGTCGTGAGCTTGAGCAGCGAGAGCCTCACGACGTCCGTGAAGGCGGTGTCGGGCGTGACATCGAGGAGCCGCAGCTTCCCGCGGCGACCGTTGGGGAGCACGACGTGCCCTCGGGTGCCGGTCTCGAACGGTCCGTCGAGCTCGACGGCCTGCACGCCCCCGTCCCAGCGGCGCCAGCGGTCGACGTCGGCGTACCAGCGCCAGACGTCCTCGGCGGTGGCGGCCGTCGTCTCGCGGTGGCTCACCTCGGAGACCCGCGCCATGGACGAGACCGTAGCCCAGCCCGAGGTTGAGATACCGAAGGAATCCGGGAGCGGCTACCGTGCTCGCATGACCACCCAGGATCTGGCCGGCAAGGTCGCCGTCGTCACCGGCGCCGCTCGCGGCATCGGCGCCCTGCTCTCCCGCAAGCTCGCCGAGCGCGGCGCCACCGTCGCGCTGCTCGGCCTCGAGCCCGAGGTCCTCGCCGAGACCGCGAAGAGCTGCGGCCCGGACGCGGGCACCTGGGTCGTCGACGTCACCGACCAGGCTGCGCTGAGCAAGGCGGCCGAGGAGGTCACCGGCCGCTACGGCCACGTCGACATCGTGGTCGCCAACGCCGGCATCGCGATCGGCGGCCCCCTCATGGTCGCCGACCCGGAGTCCTACGACCGGGTCATCGAGGTCAACCTGCTCGGCAGCGTCCGCACCGCCCGTGCGTTCCTGCCGGCGCTGGTCGCCTCGAAGGGCTACTTCCTGCAGATCGCGTCGGTCGCGGCCATCGTGCCGCTGCCGGTGATGAGTGCCTACTGCGCCTCGAAGTCCGGGGTCGAGGCCTTCGCCCACGGGCTGCGACCCGAGGTCGCGGCGAAGGGCGTGACCGTGGGGGTCGCGTACCTCACCTGGACCGACACGGACATGGTCCGCGGCGGGTCCAAGGTGCTCAACGGCGGCGTCGAGCAGCAGAACATGGGGCCGGGCATCTTCGGCAAGCGGTACCCGCTGGAGCCGGCCGTCGACGTCCTCGTCACCGGGATCGTCGCCCGCAAGGCCCACATCCACGCCCAGGGCTGGACCGCCGCGCTGCCGTTCGTACGCGGCCTGCTGCCGTGGGTCATCGGCCGCTTCGGCGCGAAGGACGCGATGAAGGCCGAGGAGCAGATCCTCGCCGCGGGCGTCGAGGCCACCCTGCCGGTCGGTGCCGGCGGCGCAGCGGACCGCGCCGCCCGCCACAACCAGTAGGTCAGTCGGGTGGCGTGGGTCAGGTGGCCGGGCCGCCCCAGCCACCCTCGCCACGGCCTTGCCAGCCCGTCGGCGCCCCGCTCGGCCGGGTGCCCGATCCGCCGCCGGGCCGGAAGCCGCCCGGACCGCCGGGGCCCCGGACAGCCGGGTCGACGATGGCGGTCGCGGTGCCGGCCTTGGCGATCACCAGCACGGTCGCACCGGACGTGAGGCCTGACGCCTTCGTGGTGGCGCTGTCGATCCCGAAGGTCCCGCTCGTGCCGTCGCTGCTCTTCACGGTGATCGACGCCGACGACAGCGCCGTGACGGTGCCGGAGCGCACGTCCTCGGTGACGTAGCCACTGCCCGACTTCACGACGAACGTGCCGTGCAGGACGCCCGCCCCGAACGCCCCGAGGCCGCCGAAGCCGCCCGTTCCGCGGCCGGTGGCGCGCGACCCGGACGACGACGGCGTCGTCGGCGCGGTCGAGGGAGCGGTGCCGGTCTCGCCTGTCGCCGGCGCCTGGGCGGCCGCGGGCTGCTGGCCGCCGGCGAAGGCAGCCGGCGTCGAGCCGGCCGAGTGGCTGCTGCCGGCGGCCATCGCGACCGCGCCGCCGCCGGCAGCGACCACGACGGCGGCCGCGACCACGACGACGGTGCGCTTGGTCCGCCGTCCGGCGGGCTTCTCGGGCTCGTACAGGTCGATCTCGTCCACGGCTGCGCTGCCTCTCGTCCGGCTCGGTTCCCCTGCTGACCCTGCCGACGTTCGGCGGCAAGCCTGTCAGCGACCTGTCAGTGGGCCGTCGGCACCTGATGAGACCTGCGACGAACCTGGCAGTCCGGCCCGCCCCGTACCCTGGGAGACGCACAGCAGGCACACAGGCGGTCCTGGCGGACGGCACAGGGACGGCGGCGACCATGACCGACGTGAACGCACTCGAGTCCGCTCCCAGCCGTCCTGCCGCACGGCCCCGGTCGCTGCTGACCCGTCCCGACGGCAGCCCCGTCCGCGTCCTCGTCGTCGACGACGAGGACACGCTCTCGGACCTGCTGTCGATGGCCCTGCGCTACGAGGGCTGGGACGTGCGCACCGCCGCCGACGGTGCCGGCGCGGTGAAGGCCGCTCGCGACTTCCGTCCCGACGCGGTCGTCCTCGACGTCATGCTGCCGGACTTCGACGGCCTGGAGGTGCTGCGCCGGCTCCGCGCCGACCTCAACGAGGTGCCGGTGCTGTTCCTCACCGCCCGCGACGCGGTCGAGGACCGGATCGCCGGCCTGACCGCCGGCGGCGACGACTACGTCACCAAGCCCTTCTCGCTCGAGGAGGTCGTGGCCCGGCTGCGCGCGCTGATGCGCCGCGTCGGCATGAGCGCCGTCCGCGACGACGCCGTGCTCCGCGTCGGCGACCTGACCCTCGACGAGGACAGCCACGAGGTACGCCGGGGCGAGGCCGAGATCGAGCTGACCGCGACCGAGTTCGAGCTGCTGCGCTTCCTGATGCGCAACCCGAAGCGGGTGCTGTCGAAGGCGCAGATCCTCGACCGCGTCTGGCACTACGACTTCGGCGGCCAGGCCAACGTCGTGGAGCTGTACGTCTCCTACCTGCGCAAGAAGATCGACCTCGGCCGGACGCCGATGATCCACACCGTCCGCGGCGCGGGGTACGTCATCAAGCCCGCCGCCTGAGGTGGGCATCGCCCGTCGCGGCGGCCGGCCGCTCTCGCTGCGGGCCCGGCTGCTGCTCGGCGTCCTCGCCCTGCTCGTCGGTGTGTTCGCGGTCGTCGGCGTGGTGACGCAGGCGGCGCTGCGCAGCTACCTCACGCACCGCCTCGACACCCAGCTGACGGCGGCCGACTCCCGCTCGGTCCGGGGCGTCGGCGGCTACGGCGGTGGCGGTGACGGCCCCGGTGGCGGCTTCGGGTTCGGTCCGGCCAACGCCTGCCTCATCGTGCCCGGCCAGAGCTCCGGCACCCTCTGCGCCACCGTGGTCGGCGGGACGGTCGTCGGTGGCGTGCTCGAGGACAGCGGACGCACGCAGGTGCCGGCCGTCGTCGATGCGGTGCTGGGCCGTGTGCCGCAGGACGGCCGGCCGCACACGGTGAGCCTGCCCGGGCTCGGTGACTACCGGGTCATGGTCTCGACGCAGTCGGGTGCGGCCGTCGTGACCGGTCTTCCGCTGCACGACGTCGACGCGACCATCACCCACCTCGCGGAGTTCGGCGGCGCCGTGGCAGGCGGCGGCATCGTGCTCGCCGGCCTGGTCGGCGCGCTCATCATCGGGCTGACGCTGCGGCCGCTGCGCCGGGTCGCGGCCACCGCCGGCCGGGTCGCCGAGCTGCCGCTCGACCGCGGTGAGGTCGCCCTTGCCGAGCGGGTCAGACCCGACGACGCGGACCCGCGTACCGAGGTCGGCCGCGTCGGCTACGCGATGAACCGGATGCTCGAGAACGTCGACGCCGCGCTGTCGGCGCGGCACGCCAGCGAGACCCGGGTGCGCCAGTTCGTCGCCGACGCCAGCCACGAGCTGCGGACGCCGCTGGCCGCGATCCGCGGGTACGCCGAGCTCACCCGCCGCACCCGCGAGCCGGTGCCGGACGACGTGGCGCACGCGCTCCGCCGCGTCGAGTCCGAGGCCGCGCGGATGACGACCCTCGTCGAGGACCTGCTGCTGCTCGCGCGGCTCGACTCGGGCCGGCCGCTGGACGCGGGCGACGTCGACCTGACGGCGCTCGTCGTCGACGCCGTCAGCGACGCGCACGCCGCGGGACCCGCCCACCGCTGGTCGCTCGACATCGGCGACCAGGCGGTGCACGTCGTCGGCGACCAGCCGCGGCTGCACCAGGTGGTCGCCAACCTGCTGGCCAACGCGCGCACCCACACCCCGCCCGGCACGACCGTCACCGTCGGGGTGACCCGCCAGGGCGGGCTCGCCGAGCTGACCGTCTCCGACGACGGCCCCGGGATCCCGGCCGAGCTGCGCCCCGTGCTGTTCGAGCGCTTCGCCCGCGGTGACGGCTCGCGCTCGCGGGCGGCCGGCAGCACCGGTCTGGGTCTGGCCATCGTCGACGCCGTCGTCGGCACCCACGGCGGCACGGTGTCGGTCGACTCCGAGCCCGGGCGCACCGTCTTCACGGTCGCGCTGCCGGCCGCCGGAACGAGCCGCACTCTCACAGCGGCCGTACAGGACCAGCACACGGCGGGCTCATCCCCGGCACCGACAGTGGGGTCATGACCGAGCTGGCCGTCTCCGCCGCGGCAGGGCGGATCCCCGACCCCATCCCCACCGGCACGACCGTCCTCGACGTCGTCGTCCCGGGCTACAACGAGGAGGCCGATCTGGAGCAGTGCCTACGCCGGCTGCACGGCCACCTCGCCGCGCACGTCCCGTACGCCTTCCGGATCACCGTCGCGGACAACGCCAGCACCGACGGCACCCTCGCCCTCGCGCGCCGGCTCGCCGCCGAGCTGCCCGACGTCCGCGTCGTGCACCTCGACCAGAAGGGCCGGGGCCGGGCGCTGGCCCGGGTCTGGTCCGCGTCGGACGCCCAGGTGCTGGCGTACATGGACGTCGACCTCTCGACCGACCTCGCGGCGCTGCTGCCGCTGGTCGCGCCACTGCTCTCGGGCCACTCCGACCTCGCCATCGGGACGCGGCTCGCCCGCAGCTCGCGCGTCGTCCGCGGCCCGAAGCGGGAGGTGATCTCCCGGACCTACAACCTGATCCTGCGCAGCACGCTGCAGGCCCACTTCTCCGACGCGCAGTGCGGCTTCAAGGCCATCCGCAGCGACGTCGCGCGCCGGCTGCTGCCGCTCGTCGAGGACACCGGCTGGTTCTTCGACACCGAGCTGCTGGTGCTCGCCGAGCGCGCGGGCGCCCGCATCCACGAGGTGCCGGTCGACTGGGTCGACGACCCCGACAGCCGTGTCGACGTGGTCGCGACGGCGATGGCCGACCTCAAGGGGGTCCTGCGTCTCGCCCGCGGCCTGGCCGCCGGGACCATCCCGATCGCGTGGCTACGGGCGCAGCTCGGCCGCGAGCCGCTCGAGGTCGACCTTCCCGGGGTGCCGAGATCGCTCGTGCCGCAGGCGGTCCGCTTCGCGGCGATCGGGGTGGTCAGCACCGTCGCGTACCTCGGGCTCTACCTGGTCCTCGGCCACGTCATCGCCTCGCAGGCCGCGAACGCGCTGGCGCTGCTGGTCACCGCCGTCGCCAACACGGCCGCCAACCGGCGCTTCACCTTCGGCGTACGCGGTCAGTCCGGGGCCGGCCGCCATCAGCTGCAGGGCCTGTTCGTCTTCGGGATGGGTCTGCTCCTGACGAGCGGCTCGCTGCTCGCCCTGCACGTCAACGACCCGCACGCCGCCCGGCTGACCGAGCTCGTGGTGCTGGTCGCCGCCAACCTCGCAGCGACCGCGCTGCGCTTCGTCCTGTTCCGCGGCTGGGTCTTCCGGCCCGCCGCCGCCCGCGCCCTGGAAGGTTCGTCATGACCGCCACCCTCGACCGCCCGATCACCCCCGAGCCCGCCGACCGCGGCTCGCTGCCCCGGCGGCTGTGGCGCGGCCGCGAGGACCGCGCCGCCTGGGAGCGCCCGGCGCTGCTCGCGCTGCTCGCCCTCACCGCGGTGCTCTACCTCTGGAACCTCGCCGACTCCGGGTACGCGAACTCCTTCTACGCCGCGGCCGTCCAGGCCGGCACCAAGTCGTGGAAGGCGATGTTCTTCGGCAGCTCGGACTCCTCGAACTTCATCACCGTCGACAAGCCGCCGGCCTCGCTCTGGGTGATGGAGGTCTCCGCCCGCATCTTCGGCTTCAACAGCTGGAGCCTGCTGGTGCCCCAGGCACTCGAGGGCGTCGCCGTCGTCGGTGTCCTGTACGCGGCGGTCCGCCGCTGGTTCTCCGCACCCGCCGCGCTGATCGCCGGCGCCGTGGCCGCGCTGACCCCGGTCGCCGTGCTGATGTTCAAGTTCGACAACCCCGACTCGCTGCTGCTGCTGCTCGTCACCGGGGCGGCGTACGCGCTGCTGCGGGCCGTCGAGTCCGGCCGCACCCGCTGGCTGGTGCTGACCGGCGCGCTGCTCGGCACCGCGTTCCTCACCAAGTCGCTGCAGGCCTTCATCGTCGTGCCGGTCTTCGCGGTCGTCTTCCTCGCCTTCGGCCCGTCCGGGCTCTGGCGGCGGGTGCGCCAGCTACTGGTCGGTCTGGTCTCGCTCGTCGTGTTCTCCGGCTGGTGGGTGCTCGCGACGATCATCACGCCGACGGCGGACCGGCCGTACATCGGCGGGTCGCAGGACAACAGCGTGCTCAACCTGATCTTCGGGTACAACGGC
>CAJCIY010000140.1 GCA_903970495.1 Candidatus Melainabacteria bacterium
GGGGCGGTGCTCGCCGACCACGCGACCATCCAGGAGGACAAGACCGAGGTTCCCGTCGAGCTCGACCAGATCTTCGGCAGCATCAACGACCTCGACGTCGCGCTGGGCCCCAACGGCGCGAACAAGGACGGCGCGCTGTCGCAGCTGGTGAACGTCGCCGCGGAGAACCTGAAGGGCAACGGCGCCCAGTTCAACGCCACCCTCAAGGGCTTCTCGCAGGCGGTCACCGCGCTG
This sequence comes from Candidatus Melainabacteria bacterium, assembly GCA_903970495.1. GTDB lineage: Bacteria > Actinomycetota > Actinomycetes > Mycobacteriales > CAJCIY01 > CAJCIY01. The sequence goes on from CAJCIY010000140.1 coordinate 235, forward strand.
TCGGACTCGCGCGACCAGCTGTTCGGCACCGTGACGTCGCTGCAGAAGTTCACGACGACGCTCGCCGACGACAACGCCGGCGTCAAGACGATCAACGGGCAGCTCGCGCAGGTGACCGGCCAGCTCGCCGGCGAGCGGCAGGACCTCGGCGCCGCGCTGTCCAACCTCGCGTCGGCGCTGACCCAGGTGCAGTCCTTCGTCGCCGACAACTCCAGCACGCTGACCCACGACGTGGGCGCCCTGACGAGCATCACCAGCGGGCTGGTCGGGGAGCAGCAGGCGCTCAAGGAGATCACCGACGAGGCGCCGGTCGCGCTGCACAACCTCGGCCTGTCGTTCGACCCGACGGCCGACACCTGCACCGACGCCAGCACGTCGACGGACTGCTACGGCGCGCTGTCGACGCGTACCGACAACCTCAGCGACCCGAGCGCGCTGCTCTGCTCGGTGCTCGGCGGCCTCGTCGGCAGCCTCGGCTCCACGCTCACGTCGCAGGAGGGTGCGCTGACGACGGCCTGCGACACGCTGACCAGCTCGCTCCCCGCGGCCCCGTCGCTGCCGTCGACCTCGAAGGCCGCGACCACGAAGGCGTCGTCGTCCCCGACGCCGACCGCGACCACGAGCGGCGGGATCCCGCTGCCCACCCCGTCGTTCGGCATCCCGACGGCGCTGCCGTCGCTCCCCATCGTGGGCGGGCTGCTCGGCGGCGGCTCGGGGACCAGCGGCTCGGGCGGGTCCGACTCCTCCGGCGGACTCGTCGGCGGCATCGGCGGCATCTTGTTGGGAGGGCTCTAGATGGCCGCCCAGACCCGAGGCCGTCGTGGGCGGCTGCTCGCGATGCTCCTCGGGCTCGCGACGGTGGCGACCACGCTGAGCGGCTGCGGCTTCCACGGCCTGTACTCCGCGAACCTGCCGGGGTCGGTCGGCGGACCGTTCTCCGGGGACAAGACCTACACGCTCGACGTCTACTTCCAAGACGTGCTCGACCTGGTGCCGCAGTCGGCGGTGAAGGTCGACGACGTCACCGTCGGCGCCGTCGAGTCGGTCGACCTCGTGAACGACCACGGCGTCTACCGCGCGAAGGTCCGGTGCAAGATCAAGACCAACACGCAGCTCCCGGCGAACACGACCGCGGTGCTCGACGAGACCAGCCTGCTGGGCGAGAAGTTCGTCGCCCTCGTGCCGCCCGCCACCGGCGGCGTCGGGTCGCTGGAGGCCGAGAGGTCGCCCGAGATCGGCCCGGTGCCCGGGCAGCCCGTAACCGCCGCGCAGGCGATCTCGGTGTCGGCGTACCCGAGCGCCGAGGACGTGTTCGGGGTGCTGTCGGCGGTGCTGAACAACGGCGGCCTCGGCAACCTGCAGACCATCACGACGCAGCTGGCGGCGGCGTTGAGCGGCCGCGAGGACCAGGTGCACGACGTGATCGGGCAGCTCAACACGGTGGTGTCCGGCCTGAACGGCGTGAAGACGCAGATCAACGGCGCCATCGACGCGCTCGACACGCTCTCGACGCACCTGAACGAGCAGGACGCCACCATCGCGACGGCGCTGCAGGACATCGGTCCGGGCCTGAAGGTGCTGGCCGACGAGCGGGCCAACCTGGTCACCCTGCTGCAGGGGCTGTCGCGGCTCGGCGTCGTCACCCACCGCGTGGTGGGCGAGAGCCTGGCGGCGACCAAGCAGGACCTCGCGCTGCTCGAGCCGATCCTCACCTCGCTGAACCAGGCCGGTGCGGCGCTTCCCGGCGCGCTGCAGCTGATCCTCGACTACCCGTTCCCCGACGCGTCCGCGGCGGCGGTCAAGGGCGACGGCAACAACCTGGTGCTGAACCTGACGCTCGCCCCGAACCAGATCGGCGGTCTGCTCGGGACGGTCTGCCAGTCGACGGGCACGCTGAGCACCGCGCTCGCGAGCGCCTGCAACACCCTGACGACCACGCTGACCAGCGTCGCGGGCGAGCTCGGGATCACCAACCTGCTCGGTGGGCTGTCGACCACCCCGTCGGCCAAGACCGGCGGCGACTCGCTCAGCGACCTGATCCAGCAGGGGGCGCCGTGATCTCCCGCACCGTCAGGATCCAGCTGGCGATCTTCCTGATCATCTCGTTCTTCGGGGTGGCCTACACCGGCTTCAACTACGTCGGCATCCACAGCGTCGGTCCGGTGCACTTCAGCCCGAGCCCGTACACCGTGAAGATGTACCTGGCCGACAGCGGTGGGATCTACGAGACCGCGCCGGTCACCTACCGCGGCGTGCAGGTCGGCACGGTCGGCTCGCTGCACCTGTCCGGCACCGGCGTCGAGGTCGACCTGAAGATCAACCACAACGTGCGCATCCCGGTCGACACGCTGGCCCAGGTCGCCGACCTCTCGGCGGTCGGCGAGCAGTACGTCAACCTCACGCCGCAGACCGACGACGGCCCGTACATGGCCGGGCCGACCGCGTTCATCCCGGCGTCGAACACCTCGATCCCGGTGAGCGACGCGGTGCTGCTGCAGAACCTCGACGACCTCGTGAACTCCGTCGACAAGAAGAACCTCACGACGGTGATCACCGAGCTGGCGGCCGCGACGGACGGCACCGGGCCGGACCTGCAGCGGCTCATCGACAGCGGTGACGCGCTGCTCGCGAGCGCGCAGGCCGCGCTGCCGCAGACGCTGAAGCTGGTCGACGACGGCAAGACGGTGCTGGACACCCAGGAGCAGGTCGCCGGGGACCTGAAGACGTTCTCCCACAACCTCAACCTGCTGACCCAGCAGCTCGACGTCAGCGACCCGGCGATCCGCAGCCTGTTCGACAACGGCGTGACCGCTTCGAAGACGCTGCAGAGCCTGCTCGCGGCGAACCAGAAGGACCTGCCGACGCTGCTGTCCAACCTGGTCACGCTGGGCAAGATCGGCGACGCCCGGCTGCCCGGCGTCCAGGAGATCCTGGTGCTCTACCCGTTCGTCATCTCCGACGCGTACACGGCGCTGGACGACATCCCGACGCAGGGCGGCGACGTCGCCGAGTTCTCCGCCGCCCTCACCACGGCCGCGCCGGCGTGCGAGCTGCCCGGCACGGCCGACTCCGGCTACCAGTCGACGACGCAGCGCAACGAGAACCCCAGCAACACCTCCACCACGACCCCGTTCGGCCTCGGCGGCGGGGTCAACCTGAACACGCTCTGCGAGGCACCGGACCAGGCCCCCAACGGCGTCAACGGCAGTGCCAGCGGTACGTCGGAGGCCCGCGGCGCCCCGACCGTGCCGCGGCCGGCCGGTGACACCACGGGCGAGCCCGGCGGGTCGATCGGCACCACGACGAACCCGGACGTCCCGAACTACGTGTCGGGGACCGGGTCGACGAGCGGCACCGGCTTCACCGAGAACGGCACGGCGTACACGCTCGGCAGCCAGCCGGAGATGCCGTCCGACTACGCCGGGAGCCCGCTGAGCTTCCTGCTGCTGTCCGGCGCCGAGGGCTGACGCGCCTCTGCCGCCGTAGAGTCGACCCCCGTCCCTGCCCGCCCGATGTCGCGAAGGAGTCCGCCGCGTGTCCCGTCGGTCCGGCCGCGTCGTGGTCGCCGCGGTGGTCGTGCTCCTCGCCGGGCTCGGCGCGCTGATCTGGTGGTCCACCGACATCGGGCCGTCGGCGGCCGCGACCTCGAACCGGATCGCGCAGGCGCGGACCGTGGGCCAGCAGATCTCCATCGACGTCACGAGCTTCGACTACACGACGCTGGACGCGCAGTTCGCCCGCGTCGCGGCCGAGACCACCGGCCAGGCGCTGGCCGACCAGCAGCGCGAGGAGGGCCAGATCCGGTCGCTGCTGACCAGCGAGAAGATCAAGACCGTCGGGACCGTGAACACGTCCGCGGTCGTGCCCGGCGCGACCGGCTCCTCGGTGACCGTCCTCGTCGCCGTCACCATCACCCAGACCACGGCCGGCGGCTCGCCGACGCAGACCACCGCGCTGATCCGGGTCGGCCTGGTGCGCACGGGCGCCCGCTGGCTGGCCGAAGCGGTCGTGGGTTCGTGACCGGCCGGGAGCACTGCCGTGGCTGACGACCGCGGCCGC
>CAJCIY010000141.1 GCA_903970495.1 Candidatus Melainabacteria bacterium
GGGCGCGGTCAGGACCGCCCGCTCACCGGATCGCACCGCGGTCACCGCTCCCCCGTCCACCGGCTCGTCGGTCCGGACCGGGCGATCGTACGGGCGGGGTGCGGTCCGCGGGGGAACCGTCCACAACCGGCACCCAGCGCTCGCGGCGGTGCATCAACGGGCACGTCCGTCGGTCGGCCGTGGCACGATCGCGCTGTGACCGAGAAGCGCTTCCTGCAGCTGCCGGACGTCGCCGAGACGCTCGACATCAGCATGCGGCAGGTCTACGCGCTGGTGCGCCGCGGCGACCTGCGCGCGATCAAGGTCGGCGGCCGGGGCCAGTGGCGGGTCGAGACGAGCGAGCTCGAGGACTACATCCAGCGCTGCTACGCCGAGGCGGACGCCGCCGTGCAGAGCGGCCGCGTCGAGCTGGACTGACCGAGGGCCGCCCGGCTCAGCCCGCGCGGGTCACGACCTGCACGCCCGCCAGCGCGATCGTCCGCACTCCCCGGACGCTGCCCGGCCGACGGGGCTCGTCCGCCGCGTGCACCGCCAGGTCGACGTGGTCCGCACCCACCCGGTCGAGCGTCCCGGTGACGGGCTCGGCGCCGCGCTGCCGCACGGTCACGACCGAGCGGTCCCGGGCGATGCCGCGCAGCGCCGTCCGGAGCCCCAGCCGCGCCCAGACCCGGCCGGCGTCCGCCACGTCGGCGGCCCGGCCGAGCCCCTGCACCCAGGCGACGGCGGCGGTGGGCAGCAGCTGCTCCGAGACGCCCGCGGCGAGCAGCACCCAGTCCGGGCCGACGCCCTCGACCACGCCGACGACGGGCGCGGCCGCGTCGAGGCCGAGCGTCACCTCGCTGCCGGCGGCGGCGCGCAGCCGCTGCACCAGCGAGACGGCACCGACCGCGTGGCGGGTCCGCTCCTCGACCTCGCCGGCGAGCTCCGCCGCCGCGGCCGCGTCGGCCTGCGCCTCGAGGTCGGCGAACAGCAGCTCCCAGCGCACGCCGGCAGCCTACGCATCTTGACCGGCCCCCGACGCACGTGTACGAATGCAAACGACATCAAACGTCGTCACGGCTCGTCAGGAGATCGCATGCGTCGTCGGACCACCGCCCGCCTGCTCGCCGTCGCTGCGCCCGGCGTGCCCGGTGCCGCGCTGCTGCTGCTCGCGCCGCCCGCCCGACTCATCGCCGCCTGGGTCGGCGGCCTGCGGGCCGACGACGGCGGAGCCGCCCTGCTGCAGGCGACCGCGGGGCTGCTCGCGTGGACCGTCGTCGGCTGGCTGGTCCTGGGCCTGCTCGCGGAGCTGCTCGGTGCCGCCCCAGGCGCCGTCGGGGCGACCGCGCGGCGGGTCAGCCGACGGCTGACCCCGGCCGTCGTCCGCTCCCTGCTGTCCGGGGGCACCGCGGTCGGGCTCGCGCTGACGCCGGCACTGCTGCCGGTGGCGGCACACGCCTCGCCGAGCTGCGCGCCCGCCGCAAGCGCCGGCGGTCTGCCCTCGCTCGACCGCCCCGGGGTGGCGTGTCCCGCGCCCGAAGCACCGGCGACGTCGTCGGACAGTCATCCGGCCGCGCGGCCCTCGGCGACCCGGCCAGGCGTGCCACGTGCCGCACCGCCACCGGCGGCCGCCGGCCGGGGTGCGGCCCGGGGCACCCGCACCGTGGCGGCGGGCGACACCCTCTGGTCCCTCGCACGCGCCGAGCTCCGCGCCGCCGGTCAGCCGGCCACCGACGCGTCGGTCGCGCAGCGGTGGCCGGCGTGGTGGCAGGCCAACCGCGCGGAGATCGGCCCCGACCCGGACCTGCTGCACCCCGGCGAGGTCCTGCACGCCCCGGCAGCCCTCACCGACCAGGAGACCTCATGACCGTCGCCGCGTACGCCGGCCCCGACACCCGCCCGCCCCGGCCGCTGCGCGCGGTCCCGTCGGAGCCCGCGTACGAGGACGGCTCGCGGCCGTCCCCGGCTGCGGCGCCGCTGGTCCTCGGGCTGCACCGGATGCGGCCGGAGCTCGACCTGCCCGAGCTGGCCCGGCTCGGCGCGGACGCCGGACCCGACGATGTGGCGGCAGCCGACCGGAACGCCGTCGAGAACGACCTGCGCCGGCTGTTCGGTGCCCGCCGCACCCCGCGCAGCGAGCTGCCCGACCCGGTGCCGCGAGCCGCCACGGCCGTACGGCTGCTGCTCGAGGTGCTGACGGGCGACCGGCCGACGCGTCAGGTGGCGGGGTGGGTGTCGCCGCGGGTGCTGGCGGCGCTGGAGAGCCGCAGCCCGCGCCAGCACCGCAGCATGCCGCGCCGGCCGCTGCTGCGGAGCCTGCGGGTCACCGAGCCCGGCGACGGCGTCGCGGAGGTCAGCGCCGTCGTCGCGGCGGGGCCGCGCTGCCGCGCGGTGGCACTCCGGCTCGACGGGCTCGACGGCCGCTGGACCGTCACGGCCCTGCACGTCGGCTGAGGCGCGGCCTCAGATCGTCGCGTCGGCTCCCGGGGCGCCGTGACACTTCTTGTACTTCCGGCCGGACCCGCACGGGCACGGCGCGTTGCGCGGCGTGCTGCTCCCGATGCGCTGGCCGTCGTTGCCCTCCTGGGCGCGGACCACGCGACCGCCGGCCGGTGCCTCGTCGACGCGGGCGCGCACCGCCTCGCCGCTCTCGCTCGGCGCCGTGTACGACAGCTGCCCCGACCGAATCGGCCCGGCGAGCGGGTTCGGCAGCCCGGGGAGCGCGGCGCCCTGCCGGGAGACCGGCGGCGTCACGTCCTGGCCGAGCGTCGTGTGCTCGTGCGGCTGGTCGAGCGCGTCGGCGGCCGCCGACACCTCCGGGTGGGCGTGCGGCTCGAGCGCCTCGACGGTCTCGGGGTCGATGTCCGGAGCGGGCACGTACGGCTCCGGCTCGGCGGGCTCGTCCACGGAGGCCGCTGGCACGTCGTCCTGCAGCCCCGGCTCGTCGTCGACCTGGCCGGGCACGCCGGCCGGCACGGTCTCCGCAGCGCGGGCGACCGCGTCGGACACCGGCTCGGTGCCCTCCTCGGCGTCGCGGACGACCGCCGTCTCGGGCACCGGGTCGTCAGCCGGCGTGGTGACCGCTGCGACCGGTACCGGCTCGGGGACCGCCTCGGCCGCCGGCTCGAGGAGCGCAGCGGGCGGCTCCTCGTCCACGACGGTGAAGCCGACCTGCGGCTCGTCCTTCGTCAGCCCGACCGGCGCGCCGACCACCGGTGAACCACCCCCCGCGGCCTGCGGGTCGACCTCCAGGTTGAACAGGAACGCGACCGACTCCTCCTTGATCGCCTCGAGCAGGCCGCCGAACATGTCGAAGGCCTCGCGCTGGTACTCGACCAGCGGGTCCTTCTGGCCATACGCCCGGAGCCCGATGCCCTCCTTGAGGTAGTCCATCTCGTAGAGGTGCTCGCGCCACTTGCGGTCGAGCACCGAGAGGATCACCTGGCGCTCGAGGTTGCGCACGGTCTCCTCGCCGAGCTCCTCCTCGCGACGGGCGTACGCGGCCTGCGCGTCCTCGGTGAGGTCGTCGCCGAGCTGCTCCTCGGTGACGTCGGCGCGGTTCTCGTCGTATCTGCCGACGTCGATGCTCACCGGCCAGACCTGCTTGAGGCGGGTCCAGAGCTCGGCGAGATCCCACTCCTCGGCGTAGCCCTCGGCGCAGGTCGCGGCGATGTTGGCCTCGACCACGTCGTCGATCATGTGGCGCACCTGGTCGCCGAAGTCCTCGCCCTCGAGGACGGTGCGGCGCTCGGCGTAGATCACCTTGCGCTGCTCGTTCATGACCTCGTCGTACTTCAGGACGTTCTTGCGCGCCTCGAAGTGCTGGGACTCGACCTGGGTCTGCGCGGACCGGATCGACCGCGTCACCATCTTCGACTCGATCGGGACGTCGTCGGGGATGTTGAAGCGTTCCATGATCGACTCGACGGCGGTGGAGTTGAACAGCCGCATCAGGTCGTCGCCGAGCGAGAGGTAGAAGCGCGACTCGCCCGGGTCGCCCTGCCGGCCGGACCGGCCGCGCAGCTGGTTGTCGATGCGCCGCGACTCGTGCCGCTCGGTGCCGAGGACGTAGAGACCGCCGAGGTCGACGACCTCGTCGTGCTCGGCGGCGACCGACGTCTCGGCCTTCTCCAGCGCAGGACCCCACGCGGCCTCGTAGGCCTCGTTGTCCTCGAGCGGGTTGTAGCCCTGCTGGTGCAGCTCGGCGTCGGCGGTGAAGTCGGGGTTGCCGCCCAGCATGATGTCGGTCCCTCGACCGGCCATGTTGGTGGCGACGGTGACCGCGCCCTTGCGCCCCGCCTGCGCGATGATCGCGGCCTCGCGCTCGTGCTGCTTGGCGTTGAGCACCTCGTGGGAGACCCCGCGCCGCAGCAGCAGAGCGGCGAGGTACTCCGACTTCTCGACCGAGGTGGTGCCGACGAGCACCGGCTGGCCGGCCTTGTAGCGGTCCTCGATGTCGTCGGCGACGGCCTCGAACTTCGCCTCCTCGGACTTGTAGACGACGTCGGCGAGGTCCTCGCGCACCATCGGCCGGTGGGTAGGGATCTGCACCACCCCGAGGCCGTAGATCTCCTCGAACTCGGCGGCCTCGGTGAGGGCCGTACCGGTCATGCCGCCGAGCTTGGCGTAGAGGCGGAAGAAGTTCTGCAGCGTGATCGTGGCGAGCGTCTGGTTCTCGTCCTTGATCGGCACCCGCTCCTTGGCCTCGATGGCCTGGTGCATGCCCTCGGCGTAGCGCCGGCCGTGCAGCGTGCGGCCGGTGAACTCGTCGACGATGAGCACCTCACCGCCCGAGACGATGTAGTCCTTGTCCTTCTTGAACAGCTCCTGCGCCTTGAGCGCGTTGGTGAGATAGCCGACGAGCGGCGTGTTCACCGGGTCGTAGAGGTTGTCGATGCCGAGCTGGTCCTCGACCTTCTCGATGCCCTCCTCGTGGATCGCGACGGTGCGCTTGCCCTCGTCGGTCTCGTAGTCCTCGTCGCGGATCAGCCGCGGGACGATGCGCGCGAACTCGACGTACCAGCGGGTGGCCTGCTCGGCCGGGCCCGAGATGATCAGCGGCGTCCGGGCCTCGTCGATGAGGATCGAGTCGACCTCGTCGATGACCGCGAAGTGGTGGCCGCGCTGGACGCACTCGTCGATCGACCAGGCCATGTTGTCGCGCAGGTAGTCGAACCCGAACTCGTTGTTGGTGCCGTAGGTGATGTCGCAGGCGTACATCGGCCGGCGCTGGTCGGCCGCCATCTGCGGGTGGATCACGCCGACCGTCAGGCCCAGGAAGCGGTGGATCCGGCCCATGGTCTCGGCGTCGCGCTGGGCCAGGTAGTCGTTGACGGTCACGATGTGCACGCCGTCGCCGGTCAGGGCGTTGAGGTACGCGGGGAGCGTCGAGACCAGGGTCTTGCCCTCACCGGTCTTCATCTCCGCGATGTTGCCGAGGTGCAGCGCCGCGCCGCCCATCAGCTGGACGTCGAAGTGCCGCTTGCCGAGGGTCCGGACCGACGCCTCGCGGACGACGGCGAACGCCTCGGGCAGCAGGTCGTCGAGGGTCTCGCCGCCGGCGTACCGCTCCTTGAACTCGTCGGTCATCGCCTGCAGCTCGGCGTCCGTCATCTCGGCGAACGACTCTTCGTAGACGTTGACCTGGTCGGCCAGGCCCTTGAGCTTGCGCAGCAGCCGGCCCTCGCCGGCACGCAGCAGCTTGTCCAGAACCATGCTCGGAGACGCTCCCGGGATCGGCGGTCGGCCAGGCGTCGACGCGTGGCCTGTGTCGGTTCCATCGTAGGCGGCGGCCCGCGGCGGCAGGCGGAACGCGGATGCGCCGCCGGATCCGCGATGGCAGGGTCCCGGTCGTGGCGGATCCGATCGAACCCGTGTCCCTGCGTGCCGGCGAGCTGCTGCTCCGACCCTGGCGGCCCGACGACGCGGCGGCCGTGCACCGGATCTGCCAGGACCCGGACATCCTGCGCTGGACGACGGTCCCGTCGCCGTACCCGCCCGAGGCGGCCGAGGCGTTCGTGGTCGCGACCGCCGAGCAGTGGGCTTCGGGGGTCACGGCGTCCTGGGCGGTGGTCGACACCGCGGACGCCGTGCTCGCCTCGGTCTCGCTCTCCGACCTCGACCGGGGCTACCCGGAGCTCGGCTTCTGGGTCGCGCCCGAGGCCCGCGGGCGCGGGGTGTCGGCGGCGGCCTCCCGCGAGGCGTGCCGGTGGGCGTTCGACCGCGGCGCGCCCAAGGTGCTCTGGCTCGCCGACGTGGGCAACGAGGCCTCGTGGCGGGTCGCCCGGCAGGTCGGCTTCGCGTACGAGGGCCGGCGGTTCGCCGAGTGCGGCCACCGGGACGGCCACCGCACCGACGCGTGGGCGGCCTCGCTCCTGCCCGGCGCGCTCGACGGCCCGGTGGTGCCGCTGCCGTACGAGCCCTTCACGCCGCTGCAGGACGGCGAGGTGACCGTCCGTCGCTGGCGGGAAACCGACGCCGAGGCGTACGCGGCGCTGCAGAACGAGCCGTCGGTGGCGCGATGGGACGCGGCGACGCCGGAGCTGACCATCGAGGCCGCCGCGGCGAGGCTGCGCGGTGCCCACGTCGAGGACTGGATGCTGGGGCGGGTCGCCCGGCTGGCGATCTGCGTCGACGAGGTCGTCGTCGGGGACGTGCAGGTGCGGACGCCGTCGTACCCGCCGGGGACGGGCGAGCTCGGCTGGTCGCTGCGGTCGACGGCCCGCGGCCGGGGCGTCGCGACCCGCGCCGTAGGACTGGTCCGCGACTGGGCGTTCGGCGGGCTCGGTCTTCGGCGGCTGCTGGCGGGGGTCGACGTCGGGAACACGCGGTCCCGGGCGCTTGCCGAGCGTCTCGGGTTCCGGCACGAGGGCGTCCACCGCTCGGAGGCGCCGCGGGTGGACGGCACCGTCCACGACGGGCTGAGCTTCGGGCTGCTGCCGACCGACCTCAGCTGATCTCGATCATGTTCTCGCGGACGGCGTACATGACCGCCTCCATCCGCGAGTGGAGCTGCAGCTTCTCCAGGATGTTGCGCACGTGGTTCTTGACCGTGTTCTCGCTGATGTACAGCTGGTTCGCGACGTCACGGTTGGCCAGCCCCTTGGCGACGAGGGTCAGCACCTCCATCTCCCGTTCGGTCAGCCGTGGGGTCGGCACGACCGGCTTCGCGAGGTCCCGGTTGGCCAGCGTCGCGAACTCGGTCAGCAGCTTGCTCGCCATCGACGGGCTGATCAGCGACTGACCGCCCTGCACCTGGCGGATCGCCTCGGCGACCTCCTGGATGGAGATCTCCTTGAGCAGGTAGCCCATGGCGCCGGCCTTGATCGCCTCGTACAGGTCCCCCTCCTCGTCGCTGATGGTCAGCATGATGATCTTGGCCGACGGTACGGCGGTCTTGATCGCCGTACAGGCGTCGATGCCGCCGCGCCGCGGCATGCGGACATCCATCAGGACGATGTCGGGCGCGAGCAGGCTGGCCTGCTCGACCGCCTCGGAACCGTCGGCGGCCTCGCCGACGATCTCGATGTCGGCCTCGTCGGCCAGGACCACGTCGAGGCCGCGCCGGAACAGGGCGTGGTCGTCGACGACCAGGACGCGGATGGCGTCGCCCGCCACGGTGGGCAGAGCAGGTGCGGCACCGTCCTCGCTGCTGGTCTCGCTCACCGGACCTCCACGTGCCGTCGCACCGCTCCGCCGTGGCGGATCTCGGGCGATTGTGGCATCGCGGGGCGCGTCAGTCCTCGAGGTGACCGGCGTCGGCCGGTACGTCGCCGAGGCGCAGCACGCCGTAGTGGTAGCCGCGGCGGCGGTAGACGACGGACGGCGAGCCGCACCCGACGTCGCGGAACAGGTAGAAGTCGTGCCCCACCAGCTCCATGTTGGCGAGCGCCTCGTCGAGGGTCATCGGCGGCGAGGAGTGCACCTTCTCGCGGACCAGGAACGGGCCGTCCTCGCTGCCCTCGAGCAGGTCCGACGCCGGTGGCTCGGGCGTGAGGTCGGGCAGCGGCTCGGGCACGGCCCGAGGCTGCGGCAGCCGGGCGATGCGGGCGCCGCGGGAGTGGCGGCGGTCGGCG
>CAJCIY010000142.1 GCA_903970495.1 Candidatus Melainabacteria bacterium
GGCCCGCCACGCCGAGCTGCTGCAGGAACCGCTCCACCGTCACGGCGGCGTTGAACGCCATCGTGTCGACCCGCTCGATCGGCTCGGCCAGCTCGAGTACGGCGGTGAGGTCGGTCGGCGGCAGCCGGGCCGAGACCGGCCGGGCGTCGTCACCGGCTGCCCGCCGGTGGGCGTCGGCACCGACCGGGCCGAAGCGGGCCAGCACGTCGGCACGCGACAGCGCCGCGAGGTCGCCGAGGGTGTGCAGCCCCATCGCGAGGAACAGCTCCGTCAGCGCGGCATCGGCCTCCAGCCGGCCGATCGGCAGCGGCGCGAGGAACCGCGCGGACCCGCCGGCCGGGACGATCACCGTGTCGTCGCGGGCGGCCATCTCGGCGGCGAACGGCCCGTCCGCGACCCCGAGGTGGACCTCGGGGACATGCGGTTCGACCGCGTGGTAGAGCGCGTCGAGGGCGGCGACCTCGCCGCCGAAGTAGCGCGCCGGCCCCGTCGCACCGACCAGCACCAGCCCGGGCCGGACGATCTCGACCCCGGGGACGACGGACTCCAGCGCGACCGTCGCCGGCTCGAACGCCCGGGCCTCGACGTCGGGGCTGCGGGGGATCGTCTCGAGGCCGGGGCACAGCGCCTGCGCCTCGCGTCGGCGTTGGCCGGCGCGCACCCCCTCGGCCCGGGCTGCTGCCGAGCAGGCGACCACCCGATGCGCGGTCAGGACGGCGACCGGTGCGGTCGCCGGCAGCCCGGCCGCCTCGGCGACGGCCACCGCCGGCCAGTCGGGGCACCAGATGGCAACGGTTCGGGCAACGGTTCGGGCAACCGTTCGGGCAACGGTGCCGGTGCCGGTCCGCGCGCTGGTCGGGGTGCGTACGGGGGATGCCATCTCAGCCGACCACGCCGAGGGTCGCGACGCCGGTCAGGTCCCGGTCGCGGGTCAGGTCGCTGTCGACGGCCCCGTCGGCGTCCGGCAGCCACAGCGACGCGGTCCGGGGACGGATCTCGTGGCCGCGGCGGTCGGCCACCACCGTGGTCCGCCGCCGTCGCAGCCGGCCGCCGCCGTCGCCCTCGAGCCCGGACCAGCCGCTGACCTCGGCCCGCAGCCGGATCGCGCCGCCCGGCCAGCTCTGCCCACCCGTGAGGTACGGCACCAGCACCGCGCCGCGCGAGCGCACCCGCGCCGACAGCCGCTGGACGTCACCGGCGGCGGGCCGGGTCTCGGGTCGCACCGCCACCACGTCGAAGGCGTCGACCAGTGCGCCGACGGTGGTGATCCAGCTGGCACGCGACCAGCCGCCTGCGGGCGCCCGCACGACCACCACCCGGTCGAGGACGAGCCCGAGGCCGGCCAACGCCTCCGCGTTGACGACGACGTCACCCGGAGCCCTGGGCGGCAGGTCGACCAGCGCGCACCAGGCACCGTCGGCCGACGGCCCGGCGAGCAGGGCCAGCAGCAGCGACACCGACCCGCCCACCGTGACCGTCTGGCCCCGGGGCAGGCCGCCCGGGAGCAGCGGCTCGAGCGTCGGCAGCACCGGGAGCGCCGGCAGTCCGGGGACCGCGGGGAGCCCGACGGCGGATGCGGTCGACACGCCTGCCGGCAGGGCGGTCCCCGTCGCGGTTCTCGTCGCGGTTCTTGTCGTTGTGGACAGCAGCGGCACCGGCGACGACACCGTGGCATCATCGAACACATGTTCGAAAGAGTCCAGGGGCCGAACGGGTCCTCGGGAGGCCGGGCCGGCAGCTCGTCGAGCCTGCCCGGACGGTGGCTGTGCGAGGCTGGCGCGCCGACCGCAGCCAGAGAGGACCGCCCGTGCCCGAGCCGACCGCGCCGTCCTCCGGGTCGCCGTCCGGACCGGGCTATGCGGAGTCCCGCCGGGGCGGCGTCGTGCTCGACCTGCTCACCGCCGCGGTCGCCGCGATCGGTCCCGCCCCGCTGCGGATCGTCGACGCCGGCGGCGGCACGGGCGGGGTCGCCGTCCCGCTCGCCGCGCTGGGGCACGAGGTCCTCGTCGTCGACCCCAGCCCTGACGCCATGGTCTCGCTCCGCCGCCGCGCCGAGGAGCGTGCCGACGGCAGCGCCGACCGGATCCGTGCGGTGCAGGGCGACCTCGCCGAGCTGCCCGAGCACGTCCCCGCCGGTGGTGCCGACGTCGTCGTCTGCCACGACGTCCTCGCCGCCGTCGACGACCCCGACGCGGCGCTCCACGCCGTCGCCGAGGCGCTGCGCCCCGGCGGTCTCGCCAGCGTGCTGGTCGCCGGCCGCGGCGGCGCGGTCCTCGCCCGCGCGCTTGCCGGTCGCTTCACCGCCGCGGCCGCGCTGCTCGACGGAAGCGGTGATCCCGCGCCCGGCCGCTACGACCCGGCCGGCCTGGTCGCCGCGCTGGGTGCGGCCGGCCTGCAGGTCACGGCCACCCACGCCATCCGGGTCTTCGCCGACCTCGTCCCCGGGGCGCTGCTCGAGCACGACCCGGCCGCCCCCGGCGCGCTGGCTGCGCTCGAGCGGTCCGTCGCGGGCGACCCGCAGTTCCTGCCGATCGCCGCGCGGCTGCACGCCTTCGCGCTTCGTCCGGACCAGCCCGTCTGACCGGCCGATGAGCCCGGACGTCCTCGCCGAGCGGAGCCGCCGATGAGCCGCGGCCGGGTCCCGCTCGCCGGGCCGCAAGAGGGGCCGCTCGCCGACGACGCCGGCTGCCACGTCCTGCACATCGACATGGACGCCTTCTACGCGTCGGTCGAGCTGCGCCGCCGACCCGAGCTGCGCGGCCGCCCGATGATCGTCGGCGGCGCCGGTGGCCGCGGCGTGGTGCTGTCGGCCACCTACGAGGCGCGCACCTTCGGGGTCCACGCCGCGATGCCGATGGCGCGCGCCCGCCGGCTGTGCCCGACCGCGGTGGTCATCGCGCCCGACTTCGCCGCGTACGCCCAGTCCAGCGCCGGCGTGATGGCGATCTTCCGCTCGGTCACCCCGCTCGTGGAGCCGCTCAGCCTCGACGAGGCGTTCCTCGACGTGGCCGGCGCCCGCCGCCGGCTCGGCCGCCCCGCGCAGATCGGCGAGCACGTCCGCGCCCGGGTGCACGACGAGCAGGGCATCACCTGCTCGGTCGGCGTCGCGGCCACCAAGTTCCTGGCCAAGCTCGGGTCCGCCCGCTGCAAGCCCGACGGCCTGGTCGTCGTCCCCGCCGACGGCGCCGTCGCGTTCCTGCACCCGCTGCCGGTGTCGGCGCTGTGGGGCGTGGGGGAGCGGACCGAGGAGGTGCTGCTGCGCCACGGGCTGCGGACGGTCGGGGACATCGCCCAGACCTCCGTCGACGCCCTGCAGCGTGTGCTCGGCCCGGCGCTCGGCGCCCACCTCCACGCGCTCGCGTGGGGCCGTGACGAGCGGCGGGTGGTCCCGACCGAGCCCGACAAGAGCATCGGGGCCGAGGAGACCTTCGCCCACGACGTCGACGACCCCGACGTCGTCCAGCGGGAGCTGCTCCGGCTCTCGGAGAAGGTCGGGGGCCGGCTCCGGGCGCAGGGGTACGCCGGCCGCACCATCTCGATCAAGGTGCGGTTCACCGACTTCACGACCATCACGCGGGCCAGGACGATCGGGGAGCCCACCGACGTCGCCCGCGAGATCTACGCCGTGGCGACCGCGCTGCACGAGGCGCTCGGTCTGCAGCAGGCCCGGCTGCGCCTGGTCGGCGTCCGTGTCGAGAATCTCGTCCCCGGCGGCGGCGTCCCGCACCAGCTGGCGCTCGACGAGCGCGAGGCCGACTGGCGGGCCGCCGAGCTCGCCGCGGACCGCGCCGGCGCGCGGTTCGGGCCGGGCGCGGTCCGTCCCGCGGCGCTGATCCGCCCCCGACAGCTCGACGACCCCGCCGCGCCCGCCGGTCCGCCGGCGCCGCCGCGGCCGTCCTGAGAGCACCGGACGCACGCTCGCTGCCCCGCTCCGCGGCACCCGTCCGGCCCTCGAACCGTCACGCCGACCGGCAGGCTCCGCCGCGCCCGTACGCCACTCCGAACGACCAAATCTCCATCCACCCTGTCGTCAGGGCGGGCACGCGCCTATTCTCAGGTTCACCCGTCAGAACGTCGGAGGACCCCGTGCCGCTCTCCGAGCACGAACAGCGCCAGTTCGAGGCCATCGAACGGGCGCTGCTCGCCGACGACCCGAAGTTCGCCAGCGCTGTCCGGCGCCGTGACCCGGTCGTCGCCGGCCGCCGTCGCCTGATCCTCGCTGCCGTCGTCCTCGTCGCCGGTCTGGGCGTCCTGCTCACCGGCGTCGTCATCGGCCTCTGGTACGTCGGGGTCGCCGGCTTCGTCGTCATGCTGGTCGCCGCGGTGCTCGGCGCGTACGCGGTCCGGGCCATGACCGGTCGCACCGGACGCGCGCAGACCGGTCCCGGCAGCGTCACCCACCTCACCGAGCGCCGCCGCCGCAACCGCGCGGCCGGCGACAGCGGCGGCGGGCTCTTCGGCCGCCTCGAGGAGCGCTGGCAGCGCCGCATCGAGCGCCAGGGCCTCTGAAGCGCCAGGGCCTCTGACCCACCGGTCAGCGCACCATCGCACCCCGTCGCGGGGTGAGCCGGTCCAGGGCGGACAGCGCCCGAGGGAGCAGCGACCCGGCCCACAGCCGCGCCCGGTCCCGTCCGCTCGCCGGCAGCACCCCGACCAGCGCCCGCTGCCAGAGCTCGCGCCGCGCGAGCAGCGTCCGGCGGACCAGCCGCTCGTCGTCGGCCAGCGACGCTGTCGCGACGCCCTCGTCGTCCCGGCCGTAGCGGGTCCGCTCCACCGCGCCGACCAGCCGCCCGACCGCGTCGCCGACCGCGGCGCCCGGGTCGCCGTACGGGGTCGCCGCCCGCAGCACGACCGCACCCGCCGCCCGCGGGCTGGCACCGGCCGGCACCGCCGCGCCCACGTCGGTCGCGTCGTCGAGCAGCTGCCGCCAGATCCGCTCGATGGAGCCGGCACCCCGCGCGTTCCGCCGCCGGCGCCGCACCAGCAGGCCGGCGAGGCCCGGTGCGGCCAGCAGCAGCACGAGGACCAGCAGCCCGAGCAGGACCCACGGCGTCGCCGAGGTGCGGTGTCGCCCGGACGCCGCGCCGGCCGGACCCGAGCCGGCGGTCTTCTTGTGCCCCGCCAGGCCGCTGCTGCCAGGCGCCGAGGCGGTGGGCGTCGGTGCCGGTGCCGTCGACGGGTGCGGGGCGGTGGTCCCGCCGCCACCGCCCGTCGTCCCCTGCCCGGTCGTGTACGCCGGCGGCGTGTCGCGGCCGTCGCTGCGGGGCGTCGGCTCGAACCGCACCCAGCCGACGCCGGCGAACCAGACCTCGGGCCAGGCGTGGGCATCGCCGCCGGTCACGGCGTACGAGCCGTCGGGGGTCCGGGAGCCGGGCACGAAACCGATCGCCACCCGCGCCGGGATGCCCAGCGAGCGGAGCATCGCGGTCATCGTCGTGGCGTACTGCTCGCAGAAGCCCTTCCGGTCGGTCAGGAAGTCGACGAAGCCCTGCATCCCGGGCTGGAACTGCACCCCGGTCGAGTACGTGAAGCTGCCGTCGGTGAAGTGCCGCTGGATCGCCAGCGCCTTGCCGTACTCGGTGGTCTGCCCGGCGGTCCACTCCTGGGCCGTCTGACGGACCACCGACGGCAGGTCGCCCGGGACATCGGTGTCGTCCAGGATCGCGGGGCTCAGCCGCCCGGGGTCGACCTCACCGTCGGCCGCGAGCTGCGCGGCGGTCGGCTCCGGGACCTGCGCATCGGCCTGCCACTGCGCCCCGCTCGTCGACGCGCTCGCGGAGAAGATCGTCCGGGTGCCGGACGAGAGCCGCCAGTCGCCGTCGATCGACACGTCGTCGGTGCCGTACGGCACGGGCAGCAGCATCTCCTGGAGCGCTCCCGCGGCGGACACCGTGTCGGTGACGCTCAGCGTCGGGACGTCGGGCAGCAGCGCCGGGTCGGCGGCGATGCCGTGGCTGACCCGCTGCCCGGTGCCGGCACTGATCGCGCCGAGCGAGAACCCGCCCTCGCCGAACTCGTCCAGCGCCGTCAGGCGCAGGTAGGACGTCTGCCGGGTCCGGACCGTGAGCAGCACCTGGTCGGGGTTCGTGTGCAGGTCGGCCGAGACCGACACCAGCGGGTCGACGATCGTGGCGCTGGCGTGGGCGCCGGAGCCAGAGCCGGCGGCGCCGCTCACCCCGAACGGGCTGCTGTTCGCCCCGGGGATGGCGACCGGGACGATGACGGCCAGCGCGACCGACAGCAGCCCGATGCGTACGGCCGGACCAGCGGCGCCGGCGACGCTCGAGGGCAGTTCGGCGCCCGGTGCCGGCAGCGCCCGACCCCAGCGCGAGGTCCGCTCCTGACCGTCGAGGGTCAGCAGCAGCAGGAACCCCAGCGCGGTCGCCAGCAGCGGCAGGAACCCGACGCTGCGCTCCCGCACCGCCGCCGGCAGCGCGACGAGCAGCACGAGCGGCAACCCGGCGAAGGCCGGCCGTCGCGCCCCGGCCGCGAGCAGGTCGACGGCGAGTGCGACCAGCCCGCACAGCGCGACGGCGAGGAACGCCAGGTCCGGGGTGGCCGCCGTCGGGAACAGCACCGACCGCAGGTCGTCGGCGCCCGCTGCCGACAGTGTCCCGAGGTGCCGCATCGCCGCCGGCGTCGGGACGATGCCGCCGAAGGCGGCCCGGTGCGCGAACAGCCGGGTGCAGACGACGACGATCCCGAGCAGCTGCACCAGGGCGATCAGGACCGGCGGGACGTCCAGCCGCCGGCCACCCAGCCCGAGCAGCGCGACGACCCCGATGACGAGCAGCACCGCGGCGTACCAGTGGTTCGAGAGCAGGACCGCGTGCAGGCAGGTCGCGCCGAGGGCGACGGCCAGGGCGGCGACCAACGTCTGCCGGAGCGCGATGCCCGCGTGCGGCCGGCCCATCAGCCGGCCGCCCGGAAGCTGCGGCCCTGCCGCTGCGTCGCCAGCGGCCAGAGCGCCGCGAGGTCGTCACCCGCGCCGGCGACGACGGTCCGCCAGCCCGCCTCGCCGAGTGCCCGCTGCGCGGCGGCCGCGCCACCTGCC
>CAJCIY010000143.1 GCA_903970495.1 Candidatus Melainabacteria bacterium
ACACGACCATGCTCGCGACCACGTCGGAGCCCTGCACGTGGCTCACGTCGTAGCACTCGATCCGCAGCGGCGCGGTCGGCAGGTCGAGCGCCTCCTGCAGGTCGGCGAGCGCCTGGCTGCGGGCGCTCAGGTCGCTGGCGCGCTTGAGCTTGTGCTGCTGGAACGCCTGCTTCGCGTTGCGCTCGACGGTCTCGAGCAGCGTCCGCTTGTCACCGCGCTGCGGCACCCGGATGTCGACCCGCCCGCCGCGCAGACCGGTCAGCCACGCCTCGAGGGCCTCGGCATCGGCGGGGAGCGCGGGCACCAGCACCTCGCGCGGGACGTCGGGCGCACCGGGCGCGCGACGGTCGGCCTGCCGCTGGCGGCGGCGGGCGGCGCTGCGGTAGTCCGGGCCGGGCCGGTACGCGGCGTGGTCGGTCTCGGGCTCGAGCGGCGGCGGCGGGTCGGTGCCGCCCACGTCGAGCTCGGCCTGCGCGAGCTCGGCGGTCAGCTCCGAGCCGTAGACCTGCTCGAGGAACTGGCTGACCAGGTCGCCGGTGTCGAGCTCCTCGACGAGGTCGACGACCCAGCCGCGCTGACCGCGTACGCGCCCGCCCCGGACGTAGAACACCGCGACGGCGGCCTCGAGGGCGTCCTGCGCGAAGGCGATGACGTCGGCGTCGGTGCCGTCGCCGAGGACGACGGCCTGCTTCTCGACGGCGCGCTGGACGGCGCCGAGGTCGTCGCGCAGCCGCGCCGCCCGCTCGTACTCCTGGTCGCTCGCCGCCTCCTGCATCTCAAGGTCGAGGCGCTTGAGCAGCTGGTCGGTGCGGCCCGCCATGAAGTCGCAGAAGTCTTCGACGATGTCGCGGTGCTGCTCCTCGGTGACGCGGCCGACGCAAGGCGCCGAGCACTTGTCGATGTAGCCGAGCAGGCAGGGCCGGCCGACCTGGCCGTGGCGCTTGAAGACCCCGGCCGAGCACGTACGGGCCGGGAAGACCCGCAGCAGCAGGTCGAGCGTCTCGCGGATCGCCCAGGCGTGCGTGTAAGGGCCGAAGTAGCGGACGCCCGGGCGCTTCGTGCCGCGCATGACCTGCAGCCGCGGGAACTGCTCGCCGACGGTGACCGCGAGGTACGGGTAGGACTTGTCGTCGCGGTAGCGGATGTTGAAGCGCGGGTCGAACTCCTTGATCCAGGCGTACTCGAGCTGGAGCGCTTCGACCTCGGTGGTGACGACGGTCCAGTCGACACCGGCCGCGGTCGTGACCATCTGCTGGGTGCGGCGGTGAAGCTGGTGCAGGTCCTGGAAGTAGGAGTTGAGCCTGCTGCGCAAGGACTTCGCCTTGCCGACGTAGATCACCCGGCCGTGCTCGTCGCGGAAGCGGTAGACGCCCGGCTGGTCGGGGATCGTGCCCGTGGCGGGCCGATAGCTCGATGGATCCGCCACGTCACGCAGGCTAGTCGCCGGCTCGGACCGTCCACCGTCGTCCCGGTGTCCTGGCGCGGTCGAGCCCGAGGTGCGACCCTCGTAGGCATCGACACCTCCCAGCGCGGCGATGAGGACGACGCGGGCAGCGGCCCCCGTCGCCCGGTTCCGCTGGCGCCCAACCCGTCGCTCCCACCGCAGGCGGTCACCGTCCATGCCGACTCCGGTGCGGTCCACGGCGTCGCGGTCGTCAGCGGCGACGGGGCGGGCCGCGGCCGTCGCGTGGTGCTGCGCTTCGCGTGGCGACCGGAGGACGCGCTCGCCGTGCACATCGACGTCGAGGCCCGACCCGACCACCCGGCGCTCCCGCGCGGGACGTGGGTCGTGCTGCGCGACTTCCTGCGCTACGGGATGGGGGCTCCGACCGGTGACGGCGACGTCCGGATCCACCCCGACGAGGAAGGCGCGCCGACGGTCTGGCTGACCCTGGCCCGGCGTACGCGGCCCTGCCGGCTGGCCGTACCCGCCGCGTTGCTCACCGCGTTCCTGGAGGCGACGGAGGCCGCGGTGCCGTGCGGCGAGGAACGGCCGGACGACGAGCTCGACGCGCTGATCGCGACGCTGCTGCGCCGCTGATCGTCAGCGGCTGGCGACCTTCTTGGGCGCTGCCTTCTTCGCCGCGGTCTTGCGGGTCTTCGGCACGGTGTGACGGCCGGCGAGGATCGGCGCCAGGAAGCGGCCGGTGTGGCTCGCCTCGACGCCGGCGACGTGCTCGGGGGTGCCCTCGGCGACGACGGTCCCGCCGCCGGAGCCGCCCTCGGGCCCCATGTCGATGACCCAGTCGGCCGTCTTGATCACGTCGAGGTTGTGTTCGATGACGATGACGGAGTTGCCGGCCTCGACGAGCCGGCCCAGGACGCCGAGCAGCTTGCGGATGTCCTCGAAGTGCAGGCCGGTCGTCGGCTCGTCCAGGACGTAGACGGTGCGGCCGTTCTGCCGCTTCTGCAGCTCCGACGCGAGCTTGACCCGCTGCGCCTCGCCGCCCGACAGCGTCGGCGCCGGCTGGCCGAGCCGGACGTATCCGAGACCGACGTCGACGAGCGTGGTCAGGTGACGCGCGATGGCAGGGACGGCCGCGAAGAACTCGGCCGCCTCCTCGATCGGCATGTCGAGGACCTCGGCGATCGTCTTGCCTTTGTAGTGCACCTCGAGCGTCTCGCGGTTGTAGCGGGCGCCGTGGCACAGCTCGCACGGGACGTAGACGTCGGGCAGGAAGTTCATCTCGATCTTGATCGTGCCGTCGCCGGCGCACGCCTCGCAGCGGCCGCCCTTGACGTTGAAGGAGAACCGGCCGGGCAGGTAGCCGCGGATCTTCGCCTCGGGCGTCTCGGCGTAGAGCTTGCGCATGTGGTCGAACACGCCCGTGTACGTGGCGGGGTTCGACCGCGGGGTCCGTCCGATCGGCGACTGGTCGACGCCGACGACCTTGTCCAGGTGCTCGAGGCCGGTCACGCGGCGGTGCCGCCCGGGTACGAGCCGCGCGCCGTTGATCTTGTTGGCGAGGACCGCGTGGAGGATGTCGTTGACCAGCGTCGACTTGCCCGAACCGCTCACGCCGGTCACCGCGACGAACAGGCCCAGCGGGATGTCGACGGTCACGTCCTGCAGGTTGTGCTCGCGCGCTCCGACGACCGTGAGCTTGCGATCCGACTGCGGCCGGCGGCGGATGTCGGGGACCGGGATGCTCCGCCGACCCGAGAGGTAGGCGCCGGTCATCGACTCCTCGGACGCGAGCAGGTCCTCGACCGACCCGGAGACCACGACCTTGCCGCCGTGCTCACCGGCGCCGGGGCCGATGTCGACGACCCAGTCGGCGGTGCGGATCGTGTCCTCGTCGTGCTCGACGACGATGAGCGTGTTGCCGAGGTCGCGGAGCCGGACGAGCGTCTCGATCAGACGGTGGTTGTCCCGCTGGTGCAGCCCGATCGACGGCTCGTCGAGCACGTAGAGGACGCCGACGAGGCCGGCGCCGATCTGGGTCGCGAGCCGAATGCGCTGCGCCTCGCCGCCGGCGAGCGTCCCGGCGTTGCGGTCGAGGCTGAGGTAGTCGAGCCCGACGTCGAGCAGGAAGCCGAGCCGGACGTTGATCTCCTTGAGCACCCGCTCGGCGATGAGCTTCTGCCGCCGGTCGAGCTCGAGGCCGCCCAGGAACGCGGCGCAGTCGGCGATCGACAGCCGGCTGATCGCCGCGATCGAGCGGCCTCCCAGGGTCACGGCGAGCGACTCCGGCCGGAGGCGGGCGCCGTCGCACGCGGGGCAGGGGACCTCGCGCATGTAGCCCTCGAACCGCTCCCGGCTGGTGTCGGTCTCCGCCTCGGCGAACCGGCGCTCGACGAACGGGATGACGCCTTCGTACCCGGTGTAGTACGCGCGCTCCCGGCCGTAGCGGTTGCGGTAGCGGACGTGGACCTGGACGTCGCCGCTGCCGTGCAGCACCGCCTTGCGGGCCTTCGCGGGCAGCTCGCCGTAGGGGGTCTTCAGCGAGAAGCCCATGTTCTCGGCCAGCGCCTGCAGCAGCCGGCCGAAGTACTCCAGGTGGTGGCCGGACGACCACGGGGCGAGAGCACCCTCCTCGAGCGAGAGGGTCGGGTCCGGCACGATCAGCTCCGGGTCGACCTCCTTGCGGGTGCCGAGACCGGTGCAGGTGGTGCAGGCGCCGTAGGGGCTGTTGAACGAGAACGAGCGCGGCTCGAGGTCCTCGAACGACAGGTGGCAGTGGTGGCACGCCAGCTGCTCGGAGTACGTCCGCTCCCGGCCCGGGTCCTTCGCCGGCAGGTCGACGAAGTCGAGGATGATCAGGCCTTCGCCGAGCCGCAGCGCGGTCTCGATCGAGTCGGTCAGCCGACGCTTGGCGGTCGCCTTCGCGGCGAGCCGGTCGACCACCACCTCGATGGTGTGCTTCTTCTGCTTGTCGAGCTTGGGCGGCTCGGTGAGCTGGATCGTGTCGCCGTCGACGCGGGCCCGCGCATATCCCTGCGTCTGCAGGTCGGCGAAAAGGTCGACGTACTCCCCCTTGCGGCCGCGGATGACCGGGGCGAGCAGCTGGAACCGCGTGCCCTCCTCGAGGGTCAGCACCTGGTCGACGATCTGCTGCGGCGTCTGCCGCGCGACCGGCCGGCCACAGTTGTAGCAGTGCGGGGTGCCGGCGCGGGCGAACAGCAACCGGAGGTAGTCGTAGACCTCGGTGATGGTGCCGACGGTGCTGCGCGGGTTGCGGTTGGTCGACTTCTGGTCGATCGAGACCGCCGGGCTCAGGCCCTCGATGAAATCGACGTCGGGCTTGTCCATCTGACCGAGGAACTGCCGGGCGTAGGAGCTCAGCGACTCGACGTAGCGCCGCTGGCCCTCGGCGAAGATCGTGTCGAACGCGAGGCTGGACTTGCCCGATCCGGAGAGGCCGGTGAAGACGATCATGGCATCGCGGGGCAGATCGAGGTGGACGTCGCGGAGGTTGTGCTCGCGCGCGCCACGGATGATCAGCCGGTCTGCCATGGCTCGCCTCCTCACCTGTTCGCGGGCACGCTGACGCCCGGTCGGGCACGTGCGGGGAAGTCCTGTCGAGCCTAACCAGGGCCTACGACAGGAAACGTCCGGCGCTAGCCTGCGGCCATGCCGTACACGGGGCACGTCGAGGCGGGAGCGGGCGTGCCGGCGGTGCGGGAGCTGCCCGGGCTGCGGGTGAGCAAGGTCTCGGTGGGTGGCATGGACAACGCCTGCTACGTGCTCGAGTGCCTCGCGAGCGGCGACCAGCTGCTCGTCGACGCCGCCGACCAGCCCGAGGTGCTGCTGCCGCTGGTGCCGCGGCTGCGGACGGTCGTCACGACCCACCAGCACTGGGACCACGTCCGAGCGCTGGAGGCCGTCGCCGCCACGCCCGGCGTGACCACGATCGCGGGCACGCTCGACGCCGACGCGATCCCCGTCGCGCCCGACCGCCGCGTCGAGCAGGGCGACGAGATCACGGTCGGCGAGCAGTCGCTGCGGGTCATCCATCTGCGGGGGCACACGCCAGGATCGGTCGCGCTGCACTGGCAGGACGGCGAGGAGTCACATCTGTGGACGGGCGACAGCCTGTTCCCGGGCGGCGTGGGCAACACGCAGCAGGACGCGGCGCGGTTCGCGCAGCTGATCGACGACGTCGAGATGCGGATCTTCGACGTGCTGCCGGATGAGACCTGGGTCTACCCCGGCCACGGCGACGACACGACCCTCGGCGCCGAGCGGCCACACCTCGCCGAGTGGCGCGAGCGCGGCTGGTAAACGCGGTCGCCCCTGTCGGAGGTGGTCCGTAACCTGGAGCGGTGGCCGGGGGAACGCGCGAGACGCCGACGCGCACGATCATGGCCTTCTACGGCCGTGCGGCCTGGCGGTACCCGGGCCTCGTCGTGGGCTCGCTCGTCTCCGTGCCGGTGACCACGCTCGTCAACACGATCTTCCCGCCGCTGATCGTCGCGCACGCCCTCGACCGGCTCTCCCGCGGGCAGTACCGGCACGGCCACGTCTGGCAGAGCTTCGGCGGCTCGTTGATCGCGTACGTCGCGCTGCTGCTCGGCGGCGGCATCGTCGCCTGGCGGATCGTCGACCAGTACGCCTGGCGCCTCGAGGCCAACGTCCAGCGCGACCTGGCCCGGCAGTCCTTCGGGCACCTCGTCGACGAGTCCGCCGACTTCCACGCCGACAGCTTCGGCGGCTCGCTCGTGAGCGACACCTCCAAGCTGCTCGGCTCGTACATCCGCATCGCGGACACCACGCTGTTCCAGGTACTGCCGCTGTTCGTGACCCTGGTCGCGGTGGTCGTGGTCACCGCGGGGCGCAGCGCGCTGTTCGCGATCCTGCTGGCGGCCTTCTCGCTGCTCTACCTCGTCGTCGCGACGCTCATCTCCAAGCCGGTGCGCCGGGTCGGGGCCGAGCACGCCGCGTCGGAGAGCATCCAGACCGGTGTGCTGGCCGACGCCGTCACCAACGTCATGGCGATCAAGAGCTTCGCCCGCGAGGGCCTCGAGCGCTCCCGCTTCGCCGACCGCACGGACAAGACCCGCGCCACGCTGCTGCGGATGATGAAGGTCCACGGCCGGCAGAACTCGGTGTTCGGCGGCATCACCGGGTCGATCTCCTCGATGGCCTTCATCGTCGCGCTGGTCGGCGTCGTCGACCACGGAGCGCCACTCGGCACGGTGTTCCTGGTGCTGACGTACGCGACGAACATCACGCAGCAGCTCTTCCAGTTCAGCAACAACGCGCTCCGCACCTACAACCGCGCGATCGGCGACGCGGACGCGATGGTGCACCTGCTCGGACAGCGGCCGGCGGTGCTGGACCCGCCCGACCCGCAGCCGGTGCGCATCGGAGCCGGCGAGATCCGGTTCGAGCACGTCACCTTCACCCACGGCGGTGCGGACGACCCGCTGTTCGCCGACCTCGACCTGCACATCGCGGCCGGCGAGCGGATCGGGCTGGTCGGTCACTCCGGAGCCGGCAAGAGCACGATCGTGCGCCTGCTGCTGCGCTTCGCCGATCTCGACGGCGGCCGCATCACCGTCGACGGCCAGGACATCGCCACGATCACGCAGGCCGACCTGCACGAGCAGATCGCGTACGTGCCGCAGGAGCCGCTGCTGTTCCACCGCAGCATCACCGACAACATTTCCTACGGCCGGCTCGACGCCACGGACGAGGAGATCCTCGCGGCGGCGCGGCGGGCCAACGCCGCGGAGTTCGTCGAGTCGCTCCACCACGGCTACCGGACGCTCGTCGGCGAGCGCGGCGTGAAGCTGTCGGGCGGCCAGCGGCAGCGGATCGCGATCGCCCGCGCGATGATCAAGGATGCGCCGGTCCTGCTGCTCGACGAGGCGACCTCGGCCCTCGACAGCGAGAGCGAGCTGCTCATCCAGGACGCGCTGTGGCGGCTGATGGAGGGGCGTACGGCGATCGTCATTGCGCACCGGCTCTCCACCGTGCGGCGGATGGACCGGATCATCGTGCTCGACGACGGCCGGGTCGCCGAGATCGGGACGCACGAGGAGCTGCTGGAGCGCGGCGGGACCTACGCGGGCTTCTGGGCGCATCAGAGCGGTGGCCTCGTCGAGGCCTGACCTCGGTCGCGCTGCTCCTGTCGACGACCACCTCACGTCACCCGGACTTGCTCGCGAGAGTGACGACAACGGCGCCGTCACGCCGGCCAGCCGCCGCTCTCGTCACTCTCGACGCGGTGGTCAGCTCGTCAGACCGGCGATCGCCTGGCGTACCTGCAGGCCGAGATCCGCGGGCAGGGTGCGGACGGCGCCGCCCGGGACGGTCTCCGGGCCGAAGGTGCCGTATGGGGTGATGACGCTGTAGGTCGCGCCGTACGCGACCGTGACGGTGACGGCGTCGGTTCCTGCCTTCGGGTAGGTGTGACGGACGGTGCCTGTCGGCGGTCCGTCGCCCGGGTCGGTCGTGGTCAGCGTGGCACCGTCACCCCAGTGCCAGACGTACGACTGAGGCGCGACAGCGAGACGCAGCGAGTAGCCGGCGCCGCCGACCGTCGCCTGACCGGAGCCCTGGGCCTGGACGGCGAAGTACGTCGGCAGGTTGACGAGGGTGATGTCGCCGGGTGGCCACGCTCTGATGGACGGCTTCGCGACGGCGAGAGTCGTGGCGTACTTCCGGACATCCGGGGCCACCGTCGCCGCATCAGTTATGAGCGGCTTCGTCGGATCAACGCAGTAGGTGGCGATCTGTTGCAGTGGGTCGGCGACTGACTCTGCGAAGAAGAGATCGACGCGCTGATCAACGATCGGGCAGCCTACGTATTGGCCGAAGCAGTGTTCTCCGCCAGGGCCCGCCTGACCCGAGGCGA
>CAJCIY010000144.1 GCA_903970495.1 Candidatus Melainabacteria bacterium
GCCGACGCCGGTGCCGAGGATCGAGCCGGTCGCCACGTGGGTCGTCGACAGCGAGTAGCCGTAGTGGCTCGAGAGCAGGATCGTCGCGGCGGAGCTCGCCTCGGCGGCCATGCCCTGCGCCGGCTCGATCTCGACCAGGCCCTTCCCGAGCGTCCGGATGACCCGCCACCCGCCGATGTACGTGCCGAGGCTGATGGCCAACGCGCAGGACACGATCACCCAGATCGGCGCCTTCGCGCCGGAGTGCAGCGTGCCGTTGGCGATGAGGGCGAGCGTGATGATCCCCATGGTCTTCTGCGCGTCGTTGGAGCCGTGGGCGAGCGAGACGAGCGACGCGGTGCCGATCTGGCCGTACCGGAAGCCGGCCTGACGGGGCTTGTCGGAGACGCCGCGCGTCAGCCGGTAGACCAGGTAGGTCCCCGTCGCGGCGATGACGATCGCGATGACCGGTGAGAGCACCGCCGGGATGACCACCTTCTGGGTCAGGTTGTGCCACTGCACCGCGTGACCGCCGAGCGCGCCGATCGCCGCGCCGACGACCCCGCCGATGAGCGCGTGCGACGAGCTCGACGGGATGCCGAGGAACCAGGTCACGAGGTTCCAGACGATCCCGCCGGCGAGACCGGCGAAGACGATCGTCAGCGTGACGAGCTTGGTCTGGACCAGGCCCGAGGCGATGGTCGCGGCGACCGACAGCGACAGGAACGCGCCGACCAGGTTCAGCACGCCGGAGATCGCGACGGCGACCTTCGGCGGCAGCGCGTGGGTGGCGATGGAGGTGGCCATCGCGTTGGCGGTGTCGTGGAAGCCGTTCGTGAAGTCGAACGCCAGCGCGGTCACGACCACCAGCACCAGGATCCCTGTGTTCACACCGGCGAGGTTAGGGAGGTCGACCGCGGCTCCGGAAGGGTCGCGCGCGGGTGTTCGCCCGCCGTTCACCCGCGTACGTCGGATGCATGCCCCGTGGCGACCGTCACGACCGGGAATGCCCGCCCGTCCGCCCGGCCTGAGCCTGTGACAACACTCCCCGGTGAGAGGCACTCCCTGCGATGACCGACCTGTTCGAACCCGCCACCTTCGGCAAGCTGCAGCTCGCCAACCGGATCGTCATGGCGCCGCTCACGCGCAACCGCGCGGGCGCCGGGCAGGCGCCCGGGGAGCTGAACGCGGTCTACTACGGGCAGCGGGCCTCCGCCGGTCTGATCGTCAGCGAGGGGACGCAGCCCTCGGCCGTGGGCCAGGGCTACCTGGACACGCCGGGGATCCACAGCCCCGAGCAGGTCGAGGGCTGGCGCCTGGTCGGCGACGCCGTCCACGCCGGTGGCGGCCAGATCGTCGTCCAGCTCATGCACGCCGGTCGCATCGCCCACCCGGACAACAAGGCCGGGCTCGAGACGATCGCCCCGTCCGCGATCGCGGCACCCGGCCAGATCGTCACGCCGACCGGGCAGCAGGACTACGTCCTGCCGCGGGCGCTCGCGACCGACGAGCTGCCGGGCATCGTGGCCGACTACGTGCACGCCGCCCGCAACGCGATCGCCGCCGGTCTCGACGGCGTCGAGCTGCACAGCGCGAACGGCTACCTGCTCCACCAGTTCCTGGGCGACACCTCCAACGCGCGTACCGACGCCTACGGCGGCTCGCCGCTGAACCGCGCGCGCTTCGTGATCGAGGTCGCGACGGCCGTGGCCGAGGCCATCGGCGCCGACCGCGTCGGCATCCGCATCTCGCCCGCCCACGGCATCCAGGGCATCGACGAGAAGGACGCGACCGACGTGGCCGCGACCTACGGCGCCCTCGTCGACGGGCTCGCTCCGCTCTGCCTGGCGTACCTGCACGTGCTCGGCGACCCGCGCAGCGACCTGGTCCGCGACCTGCGGAAGCGCTTCGGCGGCCCGCTGATCGTCAACGACGGCTTCCGGTCGCTCACCGACCTCGAGACCGCGCAGCAGTTCCTCGCCGAGGACCTCGGCGAGGCCGTCGCGGTCGGCCGGCTGTTCCTCGCCAACCCCGACCTGCCCGCCCGGTGGCGTACGGGCGCCGAGCTGAACGAGCCGGTCCAGGCGACGTTCTACGGCGGCGACGAGCGTGGCTACACCGACTACCCGGCCCTCACCGACTGACGCTCTCCGGGCTGCGGCATCCTGCCGGAATGAACGGACGCGTACGTCAGGGTCAGGTCTACGGCGAGGGCGCTCTCGGCCGACGGCCGACGGTCCCGGTGACGTGGGACGCGCTGGTGGGCAGGGCCCGCCGTGCCATGACGACGGCGGGCTTCGCCTACGTCGAGGGCGGCGCCGGCCGCGAGTCGACGATGCGCGCCAACCGCGACGCGTTCGAGTCCTGGCAGCTGGTGCCGCGGGTGCTGCGCGACGTGAGCCGGCGCGACACGAGCATCGAGCTGTTCGGCCGGACGATCCCCGCGCCGCTGCTGCTGGGCCCGGTCGGCGTCGCGTCGATGGCGCACCCCGACGGCGACGTCGCAGTCGCCCGGGCGGCGGCTGCGACCGGCGTACCGATGGTCTTCTCCAACCAGGCCTCGAAGCCGATGGAGGAGTGCGCCGCGGTGATGGGTGACGCGCCGCGGTGGTTCCAGCTCTACTGGTCGACGGTGGACGAGCTGGTCTCCTCGTTCCTCGCGCGCGCCGAGAAGTGCGGTTGCGAGGCCGTCGTGGTCACCCTCGACACCACGATGCTCGGCTGGCGCGGCCGCGACCTCGACCTCGGATCGCTGCCCTTCGCCCGCGGCCTCGGCATCGCGCAGTACACCTCCGACCCGGTGTTCCAGCGGCTCGCCGCGGAGCGCCCGGCCGACCCGCGGCCGCGGCCGACCCCCGGCGCCATCCGCACGCTGCTCGACATGAGCCGGGCGCACCCCGGCCGGTTCCTCGACAACCTGCGGTCGCCGCTGCCCGCAGCCGCGGTGCGGACGTTCCTCGAGACGTACTCGCGGCCGTCCATCAGCTGGGACGACCTCGCCTGGCTGCGCGAGCAGACGTCGCTGCCGATCGTGCTCAAGGGCGTCCTGCACCCCGACGACGCCCGGCTCGCGCTCGACCACGGCGTCGACGGCCTCGTCGTCTCGACCCACGGCGGCCGGCAGGTCGACGGCTCGGTCGGCGCGCTCGACGCGCTGCCCGCGGTCGTCGCGGCGGTCGACGGTCGCATCCCGGTGCTGCTCGACTCCGGCGTACGCGGGGGCGCCGACGTGCTGAAGGCGGTCGCCCTCGGCGCGACGGCGGTGCTGCTCGGCCGGCCGTGGGTCTACGGGCTGGCCGCCGGCGGTGAGGCCGGCGTGCGCGAGGTGATCGAGAACGTGCTGGCCGAGCTAGACCTCACCCTGGGGCTGGTCGGCGCGACCACGATCGCCGAGGCGGCGGACATCACCCTCGTGCGCCGGGGCGCGCTGGTCCCGGGCTGAGTCAGCGGGCGGCGACGAGGGCGTCGATCGTCGCGATCGTCGCCCCGGTGCCGACGGTCAGGCGCGCGTCGATGCCGAGGGCCGCGGCGGCCGCGACGTTGTCGGCCCGGTCGTCGAGGAAGGTCACGGCCTCGGGCGCGACGGCCAGCTCGGTCAGGACGTGCGTGAAGATCGCCGGGTCCGGCTTCACCAGCCCCAGCCGGCAGCTGAAGTACAGCCGCTCGAACGGCTCGGTCCAGGCCCTGGTCTCGTACGCGTCCGCCTCGGGGTGCGGCATGTTCGACAGCAGGGCGAGCCGCAGCCCGGCCCCGCGGGCCCGCCGGGTCGCCGCCTCGACCGCCGGCGGCACCTGCTGCCACTGCGCGATGTCGACCTCGGTCGCGTCGGCGAGCTCCGCGGCGGACAGCGGACGCCCGAGGAGCGCGGCCCAGTAGTCCTCGGGTGACTGGCCGCGGTCGAACTCCTCCCGGCTGGCGAGGTACGCCGCGACGAACGGCGCCGCCCCCAGCCGCTCGGCGAGCGTGTCGAGCCGCGCGGTGTCACCGGGGTCGTGCAGCACCCCGCCGTAGTCGAGCAGCAGGACGGTAGTCATACGCGGAGTCCCCGCAGGGCGCTGGCGGCGGCGAGCAGGGCCAGGACCGGTACGACCAGCAGGGCGGTGCGCAGCGTC
>CAJCIY010000145.1 GCA_903970495.1 Candidatus Melainabacteria bacterium
TGTCGCCGGCGACCGCGGTGGCGTCCTCCTCGCGGACGGTCGAGAGGAAGATGACCCCGCCGCTGCCCTCGAAGAACCGGACCGCGAGCTCGGGCGTCACGCCCGCGGCGATCAGCCCGAGGCCGGCGCCGAGCACCGCCAGCAGCGCGGTGACGAAGCCGGCGACAACGACGTCGGGAGGCAGCTCGCGCCTCACCGCACGCTCCGGCGGAACACCGCTCCCGCCAGCGCCAGCGAGGCCACCGCGACCGCAAGGCAGACGACGAGGTCCACGACCACGCCCTGCCAGTCGACCCGGCGCCGGAAGGTGGCCGCGAGGGCGTCGACCGCGTACGTGCTCGGCACCACGGCGCGGACCCCCCGCAGCACGATCGGGAGCCGCTCGCCGGGGATGAGGCCGAGGAACAGCACGACGGTCATGCCGAGCTGGCCGGCGACGGTCGCGAGCTCGGCGCGCGGCGCGAGCAGCCCGAGCAGGGTGCCCACGCCCGCGAGCGACGCGCCGGCGAGCGGCAGCACCAGGACGAGGATCCACAGCCCCCGGTACGGCAGGTCGAACAGCGCGCACCCGACCAGCGCCGTGACCACGGCGCCGGGCACGGTGAGGGTCGCGTACGAGCCGGCCGCGCCGAGCGCCACCGCCGGACCGGGCACGTCGAGCGCGGCGTAGTGGTCGAGGCCGCCCTCGGCGCGCAGCGCGCCGATCCGTTGCGCCAGCAGGTTGAGGCAGACGAACGCGGTGACCAGCACCGTCGCGCCGGCCACGATCTGCCGTCCGGTCAGGGTGTCGTGGTGGGCAGCGATCCCCTTGAGCAGCAGCATGATCCCGATGCTCTGGAACGCCGCGACGAACAGCAGCGGGACCCGGGCGACCCGGGCCCGGGCCAGCTGCGCGGTGTAGACCGCGCCGGTCGCGGCGGCGAACGAGGGCCGTACGCCGAGGCGCGGGTCGCTCACACCCGCTCCAGGCCCGGAGCTGCGGCACCCAGCTGCAGGTAGACGTCCTCGAGGCTGGGTGTGGCGAGGGTGAAGTCGTCGAGCGCCTCGAGCGCCGGGCCGGCCGTGATCGCGCCGAGGGCCGCGCGGGCCTCGGCTGCGGGCAGCCGCAGCGACCAACGCCGGCCGGTGACGGTCGCGAGCCGGGCGAGGTCGGCGACGGCGGGCTCGTACACCGGCGGCTCCTCGCGCCAGACCAGCTCCAGCCGCAGCACGTCACCGACGCCTGCCTTGAGCCGGCCGGGGGTGTCGCACGCGATCACCCGGCCGTTGTTCAGGACCGCGACGCGGTCGAGCACGGTCTCGGCCTCGAGCACGTTGTGGGTCACCAGCAGCACGCTGGCGGCGCGCTCCGACCGACGACGTTCGATGGCGGCCCACACCGCGCGTCGCGCGAGCGGGTCGAGACCGGTCGTCGGCTCGTCGAGCACGAGCACCGGCCGCTCGCCGGCGAGCACCGTCGCGAACGCGGCCAGCCGGCGCTGCCCGCCGGAGAGGCTGCCGACCGGCTGGTCGGCGACCTCCCCGAGGTGCAGCTCCTCGAGCAGCGCGGCCGCCGCCGCCCGGGCGCCGTGCCGGCGCAGACCCCGCAGCACGGCGGTGGTCTCGACGGCCCGGCGCACCGAGAGGTCCGCGACGGCCACGTCGGCCTGCGGCAGGTACGCGACGGCCGCCGCCACGAGCGCCCGGTCGAGCGGCCGGCCGACGAGCCGGATGCTGCCCGCGTCGGGGCGGAGCAGGCCCACGAGCATGCGGACGAGGGTGGTCTTGCCGGCGCCGTTCGGACCGAGCAGACCGAACACCTCGCCGGCGGACGCGACGAGGTCGATGCCGTCGTTGGCGACGTGGTCGCCGTACCGGCGTACGAGGCCGGTCGCGGCATAGCTCTCCATCAGGCGATCAGGGTACGGGCTGGCGACCCGGCGAGGCTCGGCAGCGCGCTCACGGCTGGAGCAGCCGGCCGCCGGTCACCACGGCCAGCGGGGCGCCCCACGCGGCCGGCTCGACGAGCGGGTCGTGGTCGAGCAGCACGAGTCGCGCGGGCCGGCCGACGGTGATCAGGCCATCGCCCGCCCGGCCGCCGAAGCCGGCCGCGCCCGACGACGCCGCGGTCGCCGCCCGCAGCGCGCCCTCGCGGCCCAGGCCGGCGTCCGCGAGCCGGTCCAGCTCCCGCGGGTCGACCCCCGGCTTCGTGCCGCCGTTGCCGAGGTCGGTCCCGTAGAGCAGGGGTACGCCGGCGGCGACCAGCTGCGCGGCGTTGCGGAGCGCGCCCCGTCCGGGCTCGCCGGCGTGGCACTGCAGCGTGGACACCACGGGGATGCCGGCATCGGCGATGCGGTCCACGAGGGCGGCGGGCAGCGGGTCGAGCGGCGTGTGCGCCAGCTCGTCGACACCCGCGTCGAGCGCGCGGCCGACCATCGGGGCGGCCAGCGCGTGCGCGGTCACGGCGAGGCCGGCGTCGTGCGCGGCCTCCACGACGGCCCGCAGCTGCCCGGGTGTAGGAACCGGGCCGCCGGCGGGCTCGAGCGCGACCTTGACCAGGTCGGCGCCGTCGCGGGCGAGTGCGCGGACCTGCGAGCGGGGGTCGTCGCCGAGGAACGCCGCGAACCCGTCGGCGCCCCAGCCCCGGGACGGGTAGCCGCCCGGCGCGGTGAGGATCGGCCCGGCCGCGGCGACCGCGAGCAGCGGATGTCGCCGCCAGCGCTTCGCGTCCCGCGGCGGTGCGCCGAGGTCGCGTACCCCGACCAGACCGCCGGCGAGCTCCGCCTCCGGCGCCCCGAACGCGAGGTGGACGTGGGCGTCGACGACGCCGGGCCCGACCCAGGCGCCGGTGAGGATCCGCACGCCCTCCGGGATGCGCAGGCCCGCCCGGGCGGCGACCACCTTGCCGTCGGGGCTGACGACGACGGTGCCGTCGAAGACCTCGGTGCCGGTCCACACCCGGCCGGTGAGCGCGACCCCCCGCCCGAGACCGACGCCCCGGCCGGCGGCGGCGCCGGCGCGGACCCCCAGCAGCCGGACGACCGAGCGGCGGAGCGGGCCGTACACCTCAGATCGCGCTGCTCATCCACACGATGATGTCGAGCACCCGCAGCGGCGTCAGCGTCGGGCCGTCCTCGGGCGCGAGAGTCGCCAGCCGCGCGAACTCCTCGGCGTTCTGGCGCAGGTCCTCGCAGATGAGCGGGACCAGCAGCTCCATGTACTCGCGGAAGGTCCGCTCGCCCCGCGGCGCCGGCGGGACCGCCTCGTCGGAGCGGTAGAAGTCCCGCACACGCGAGTCGAACAGCGGGATCAGCGCCGGGCGCTTGCGGTGCAGCACCTTGGCCAGCAGCGAGCCCTTCACGTCGCGGTCCTCGACGCTGGGGTCGTCGAGCGGGTCGTAGAGAGCGGCGATGTCCTTGAGCAGATCGGGTCCGGCACCCATGATCGTGGCGTGCTCGGGCAGCGCGTCCAGGCCGCGCTGCAGCAGCGGCATCAGGCTGGTCAGCGTCTTCATCCGGTCCAGCTCGACGGGCGAGCCCAGCAGCGTCGGCGCGAGCAGGTCCCCGGTGCACAGCCGGGACGGGTCGCCGTTGGTCACCAACCCGTCGTAGAAGGGGTACGCGTAGCGCAGCCCTCGTCGCCTCGGGCCGATGTACTCCTCGAGGAGCGACTCGGCGTCGAAGATCTCTCGGGTGCCTCCGGCGAGTCTCACGGCGACGATCCTGCCAGGCCGCGCCGCCGGTGCCCTGCGGCGCGCCCGGGGAGGTCAGCGGGCGGACAGGCAGCCCGGTCCGAGGAGCTGCTTGAGGTCGGCCATCAGCGCGGGCCGGACGTCGACCCGGTGGCCGTCGTCGAGCCGGAGCACGGTCGTCCGCGTGCCGTTGGTCAGGTGCAGGTGCACGTCGGTCGTGCCGGGATGGGCGGCGAGCACCTCCTTGAACCGCTCGACCAGCGGCGGCGTGCAGCTCTGCGAGGCGAGCGACACCGCCAGCGGACCGTGCTGCATCCCGGTGGAGAGGTCGGGGACGACGAGGTCCATCGCGATCAGCCGGGTGGCCTCCTCGCGGCGGTCGACGCGGCCCTTGACGATCACGACGGCGTCCTCGGCGATCTGCGGACCGAGCGAGGCGTACGTCGCGGGGAAGAAGAACACCTCCACGCCGCCGTCGAGGTCCTCGAGCACTGCGGACGCCCACGGTGCGCCGTTCTTGGTGACCTTGCGGGTCACGCCGGTGAGGATGCCGCCGACGGTCACGACCGCACCCTCGTGGACGCCGGTCGTCGCCGGGTCGCCGATCAGCGCCGGCACCGCGTGGTCGGCCTTGCCCGCCAGCACGTGGCCGATGCCGGACAGCGGGTGGTCGGAGACGTACAGGCCGAGCATCTCCCGCTCGTAGGCGAGCAGCAGCGTCTTGTCCCACTCGCCGTCGGTGATCCGCAGCGGCGGCAGGACCGGGTTCGCCTCGGGCTCGGGGTCGTCGCCGAGCGCGGCGAACAGGTCGAACTGGCCCACCGCCTCGGCCCTCTTGACCCCGATGCAGGCGTCGATCGCCTCGGCGTGGACGGCGAACAGCCCCTTGCGGCTGTGCCCGAGGGAGTCGAAGGCGCCGGCCTTGACCAGCGACTCGATGACCTTCTTGGTGCAGACCGCCGCCGGCGCCCGGCGGAGCAGGTCGGCGAAGTCCGCGAACCGCCCGCCCGCCGTGCGGCAGTCGACGAGGCCGCCGACCACCCCGGCGCCGACGTTGCGGACGGCGGTGAGCCCGAAGCGGATGTCGGTGCCGACGGAGGTGAAGTCCGCGACCGAGTCGTTGACGTCGGGCGGCAGCACCTTGATGCCCATCCGGCGGCACTCGGCGAGGTAGATCGCCGACTTGTCCTTGTCGTCGCCGACCGACGTCAGCAGCGCGGCCATGTACTCGGCCGGGTAGTTGGCCTTGAGGTACGCGGTCCAGTAGGAGACCAGCCCGTAGCCGGCGGTGTGCGACTTGTTGAACCCGTAGTCGCAGAACGGCAGCAGGGTGCCCCACAGGGCGTTGATGGCCGCCTGGCTGAACCCGTTGCCGGTCATGCCGGCGGTGAAGTTCTCGAGCTGCGCGTCCAGCTCTGCCTTCTTCTTCTTGCCCATCGCCCGGCGCAGCAGGTCGGCCTGGCCGAGCGAGTAGCCCGCGACCTTCCGCGCGATCGCCTGCACCTGCTCCTGGTAGACCACGAGCCCGTACGTCTCGTCGAGGATCTCGGCCAGCGGCTCGGCCAGCTCGGGGTGGATCGAGCTGATCGGCTTGCGGCCGTTCTTGCGGTCGGCGTAGTCGATGTGGGCGTTCGCGGCCATCGGCCCGGGCCGGTAGAGCGCGAGCACGGCGGAGATGTCCTCGAACGAGGTCGGCGCCATCTGGCGCAGCAGCGAGCGCATCGGCCCGCCGTCGAGCTGGAAGACCCCGAGGGTGTCGCCGCGCCCCAGCAGGCGGTAGGTCGCCTCGTCGTCGAGCGGGACCGACTCGATCGCGACCTGCTCGTCGCGGTTGGCGGCGATGTTGCGCACCGCGTCGTCGATGACCGTGAGGTTGCGCAGGCCGAGGAAGTCCATCTTCAGCAGCCCGAGCGACTCGCAGGTCGGGTAGTCGAACTGCGTGATGACCGCGCCGTCCTGCTCGCGCCGCATGATCGGCACCACGTCGAGCAGCGGCGCGCTCGACATGATCACCGCGCAGGCGTGGACGCCCCACTGCCGCTTGAGGCCCTCGAGCCCGAGCGCGGTGTCGACGATCTGCTTCGCGTCCGCCTCGG
>CAJCIY010000146.1 GCA_903970495.1 Candidatus Melainabacteria bacterium
AGGTCGGCCAGCGCTTCCCGCGGCTCGAGCCGTTCCTGGTCCCGGCGTCGTTCATCGCGATCACCTACCTGCTGCCGATCCACGAGCAGTTCCGCTTCGGCCAGGTCGGCGTGTTCCTGCTCGCCCTGGTGCTCCTCGACCTGCTGACGCCCAGGACCGGCCGCTTCCGCGGTGTGCTCGTCGGCGTCGCCACCGCCATCAAGCTGACCCCCGGCGTGTACGTCATCGGGCTCGCGCTCGCCCGCCGCTGGCGCGACGCGGCCATGGTCGTGGTCGGGTTCCTCGGTGTCGTCGCGCTGAGCTGGGCGGCCGCGCCCTCGACGTCGAGGGCGTACTGGACCGACGAGGTCTTCCACTCCGACCGGCTGGGCAACAACGCCGGCCCGGCGAACCAGTCGCTGCGGGGGGCGCTGCTGCGCACCCGGCTCGACGGGCTGCCGGGGACCGCGGTCCTCGGCCTGCTGGTCCTGGTGGTCGGCGTGGCCGGCTTCTGGGTCTCGACGCGCGCCTGGCGGCGCGGGGACGAGCTGTTGGCGGTGACCGTCGTCGGCCTGCTCTCGTGCCTGCTCTCGCCCGTCGCGTGGACCCACCACTACGTCTACGTGCTGCCGCTGCTCGCGCTGCTGGTACGCGACCGGCACCACCTCTGGACGCTGGTGACGGCGCTCGTCTGGGGCTTCGACTGGCCGGCGCACTACAACGCCCACGTCGGTGAGGGCGGCCTCGCCGGCGCCCTGTGGCAGGTCCTCAGCGACGAGTTCGTCATCTGCGCGGTCGTCGTGGTGCTGGCGTACGCGAGCGTCGAGTGGCGGGCCGCGCACCGGGTGCCTGCGGCCGGCCCGGCACTCGGGGCGGCGCTGCGGGTGCCCGCCCGCACCTAGGATGGCCGGGTGCACCTGAGCCTCCAGACCGTCCAGTGGATCGCGATCGGTGCCGCCGCGGGCGCCCTGGTGGCCCTGCTGGTGGGGGTGGCGGTGGCGCTCCGGCTGCGGCGGCTGCGGCGGGCGTACTCCCAGGTGGCGCAGGTGGCCGAGGGCGGTGACCTGCTCGCGCAGCTGTCCGGCCAGCGTGCCGAGCTCGCCGAGCTGCACGCCCACGTCGACACCGTCGCCGCCGACCTGAGCGCCGTGCGCCGCGACCTCGGCGACGCCGTCCGCCACGTCGCCGTCGTCCGCTACGACGCCTTCTCCGACATGGGCGGCCGGATGTCGTTCTCCGCGGCGCTGCTCGACGACGCCGGCGACGGCCTGGTCCTCACCTCGATCAACGGCCGCAGCGAGACCCGGTCGTACGCGAAGGGCGTGAAGGCGGGTGTCAGCGACTCGCAGCTCTCGCCGGAGGAGACGCAGGCCATCGGGTTCGCGCTGCGGGGCACCTCGCTCGCCACGTCGTGACGACCGGCTACCTCGGGCCGGCGGGCACCTTCAGCCATCAGGCGCTGCTCGCGTACGCCCCGGGGGTCGACGCCGTCCCGATCGCCTCGACGCCGGCGGCGCTCGCCGCGGTGCGCGGCGGCGAGGTCGCGGCCGCGCTGGTCCCGTTCGAGAACAGCGTCGAGGGCTCGGTCGCGGCGACGCTCGACGGGCTGGCCGACCTGGCTGCGCCGCCGCTGTCGATCCGCGGCGAGGTCCTGCTGCCGGTCCACTTCGTGCTCGCCGCGCGACCGGGCACGACGCTGGCCGACGTACGCACTGTGGTGACGCACCCGCACGCCGAGGCGCAGTGCCGGGGCTGGCTGCGCTCGGCCCTCCCGGCGGCCGACGTGCTCCCGTCGGCCTCGACGTCGACCGCCGCCCGTGCCGTCGCGGCGGGCACCTACGACGCCGCGGTCTGCGCCGCGCTCGCGGCCGAGGTCCACGGCCTCGCCCTCCTGGCCGACGACGTCGCCGACAGCGAGGGCGGGGTGACCCGCTTCGTCCTCGCCGCGCCGCGGTCCGCACCCGCCGCTCCCACCGGCGCCGACCGGACCACGCTCGTGCTGTTCGAGCGCGAGGACGCGCCCGGTGCGCTGCTCGCGATGCTGACCGAGTTCGCCGCCCGCGGGGTCAACCTCACCCGGCTCGAGTCGCGGCCGACCGGCGCCGGCCTCGGCAGCTACTGCTTCCACCTCGACGCCGACGGCCACGTCGCCGACGCGCGGGTCGGCCAGGTGCTGACCGCGCTGCAGCGCATCTGTGCCGCGGTCCGGGTGCTCGGCAGCTACCCGCGGGCCGACGGCGCGGCGAGCCGCCCGCTGTCCGCGGGCAACGCCGACGGCGACTACGCCGCCGCCGAGGACTGGCTCGCAGCGGTGCGCGCCGGCACGGCCGGTTAGCCTCGCGTCCTGTGATCGACCTGCGGCTCGTCCGCGACCAGCCCGACCTCGTACGTGCCAGCCAGGCCGCCCGCGGCGAGTCGGCCGACCCCGTCGACGCACTGCTCGCCGCCGACCGCGGCCGCCGCGCCGCCGTCAGCCGCGCCGACGACCTGCGCGGTGAGCTGAAGTCGGCGTCCGGCGCCGTCCGTACCGCGAGCCCGCAGGAGCGGCCGGCGATCCTGGAGCGCGCCAAGGAGCTGTCGGCGGCGGTCAAGGCCGCGGAGGCCGATCAGACGGCCGCCGACGCGGCGCTGCGCGCGGCCCACCTCGCCGTGCCCAACGTCATAGAGGACGGGGCGCCGCCCGGCGGCGAGGCCGACTTCGTCACGATCCGCGAGGTCGGCACGATCCCGACGATCGAGGCGCCGCTCGACCACCTCGAGATCGGCGAGCGGCTGCACGCCATCGACACCGAGCGCGGCGTGAAGGTCAGCGGCGCGCGGTTCTACTTCCTCACCGGCGTCGGCGCGCTGCTCGAGCTCGGGCTGCTGCAGCTCGCGATGAGCCAGGCGGTGGCCGCCGGCTTCACCGCGATGATCACGCCGTCGCTGGTCGGGCCGCACATCATGGAGGGCACCGGCTTCCTGGGCTCGCACGCGCCCGAGGTCTACCGCCTCGAGGCCGACGACCTCTACCTCACCGGTACGTCCGAGGTGGCGCTCGCCGGCTACCACGCCGGCGAGGTGCTCGACCTGTCGGCCGGCCCGAAGCGCTACGCCGGCTGGTCCTCCTGCTACCGGCGCGAGGCCGGCTCGTACGGCAAGGACACCCGCGGCATCATCCGCGTCCACCAGTTCAACAAGGTCGAGATGTTCGTCTACGCCGACCCCGCGGACGCGTGCGAGGAGCACCTGCGGCTGCTGGCCTGGGAAGAGGAGATGCTCGCCAAGGTCGAGGTCCCCTACCGCGTCATCGACGTCGCCGCCGGTGACCTCGGGTCGAGCGCCGCCCGCAAGTACGACTGCGAGGCGTGGGTTCCCTCGCAGCAGACGTACCGGGAGGTCACGTCGACCTCGAACTGCACGACCTACCAGGCCCGTCGCCTCGACGTCCGGCACCGGGTCGACGGCAGGCCGCAGACCTGCGCGACCCTGAACGGCACCCTCGCCACGACGCGGTGGCTGGTCGCGATCCTCGAGAACCACCAGCTGCCCGACGGGTCGGTGCGGGTGCCCGCGGCGCTGCGCCCGTACGTCGGCGGCGTCGAGGTGCTCTCGCCCTGACATGAGTCGGAACGCGAGCGCCCCTCCGTGACCCCCGTCCGCCTCGTGGCCCTCGACGTCGACGGCACCCTGACCCGCTCCGACGGCACGGTGTCGGTCGCGACAACCCGTGTGCTGCAGGCACTTCCGGTGCCGTACGTGCTCGTGACGGGCCGGCCGCGGCGATGGGTCGACGAGCTGGCGGACTCGCTCGGTTCGCGCGGCACCGCGATCGTGCTCAACGGCGCGCTCACCTACGAGCTCGGCTCGGGGTCGACGGTTGCGGCGAGAGCGCTCGAACCGCCGCTGGCGCAGGACTGCGTCACCGCCGTCCGCTCCGTGCTGCCCGACGCCCTCTTCGGGGCGGAGTGGGC
This sequence comes from Candidatus Melainabacteria bacterium, assembly GCA_903970495.1. Lineage (GTDB taxonomy): Bacteria > Actinomycetota > Actinomycetes > Mycobacteriales > CAJCIY01 > CAJCIY01. Next base: position 3,933 of record CAJCIY010000146.1, read on the forward strand.
CGACGGCTTCGCGACCGAACCGGGGTACCCGCGTCGCTACCCCACGCCGCAGCTGCCGCTCGCCGAGCTGGTCTCCCGCCCGGTGCTGAAGCTGCTGTGCCGCAGCGGCTCCCACCAGGTCGCGGACGATCTCTACGAGGCCGTCGTCGCGGCGTGCGCCGGCCACCCGCTGACCTTCACGCACTCGACCGGCACCGCCGGGCTGCTGGAGATCGCGGCGGCGGGGGTCGACAAGGCGTCGGCCCTGGCGGCGTACGCGGCATCCCTCGGCGTCGATGCCGTCGACGTGCTGGCGATCGGCGACGGGTTCAACGACGTGCCGATGCTGGAGTGGGCCGGCCGCGGCGTCGCCATGGCCGATGCCCACCCGGCCGCGCTGGCGGTCGCCGACGAGGTCACGGCGACGAGCGACGACGAGGGCGTGGCCGCCGTCCTGGCGCCGCTGTGCTGATGCCCTCTGGCGAACCGGTCGCCGCGGCGCTGGTGCTCCCGGGTTCGAGCAACCGCCTCGAGTCCGGGCGCGCCCGGCTGCTCGCCGACCACGGCGTCGCAGCCCTCCCGATGCCGCTGCACGACGGCGAGCTCGAGGAGGTCCCGCTCGAGCGGTTCGCACCGGCGCTCGACGAGCTGGCTGCGGTCAGCCCGCGGCTCGCGGTGGTCGGCGTCTCCAAGGGCGCGGAGGCGGCGCTGCTGCTGGCCGCCGGTGATCCGAGGATCTCCGCGATCGCGGCCTTCGCGCCGTCGTCGGTGGTCTGGGCCGGCCTCGCCGGCCGGCAGCGCTCGTCGTGGACGCGCGGCGGCCGCCCGCTGCCGTTCGCCCGGTACGACGAGAGCTGGTCGCCGACGACCGACCCGCCCGCGTACCGGGAGCTGTACGAGCGCTCGCTGACGGCAGCGCCCGCCGAGGCCCGCATCCCGGTGGAGCGGATCCGGGGCGAGGTCCTGCTCGTCGCGGGCGGTGACGACCGGGTGTGGTCGTCGCTGCCGATGGCCGAGGACCTCGCGAGCCGGTGCCGTGCCACGGTGGTGACGCATCCGGGGGCCGGACACCGGACGACCCTCCCGGGCGAGACGGTCGCGGTCGGCGGCCAGGCCATGGCGCGCGGGGGCACGGACCGGGCGGATGCCGAGCTCGGTGCGCTCGCCTGGCCGCACCTGCTGCGGCTTCTCGTGCCGTAGCGGGTCGGCGGCTCAGTACTGGTGCAGGTAGAACTCCAGGCCCTGGTCGTCGGTGCAGAGCGACTGCAGCGCGTACGGCCGCTGCTCCGGCTCGGTCGCCGACCCGCCGCCGCTCCGGACCTGCGTGACGGCCGCGGCGAGGTCCGCGACGGTGTACGCCGGGACCGCGCCGTAGGACCGATGGCCCGGCGCGCCGATCTCGCCCGACCACAGCCCGAGGTGCGGCAGCGTGCCGGCGGGGTTGCCGTCCTCGTACGTCCAGCCCAGGACCGCGGCGTAGAACGCGCGGGCAGCGTCGCCGTCCGGCACCAGCAACGACACGTACGAGATGCCGCCGACCGGGAACCCCTGCGCCGCGGCGGTCTCCGGCTCGTCACCGAACTGGTGCAACCAGAAGCGGAGCCCGGCGGGGTCTCGGCAGTCGGCCTCGAGGGCGTAGCCGCGGTCGGCCGGCTCGCTCGCTGTCCCGCCGCCCGCGCGTACCGCGGCGACGGCTGCGCCGACGTCGTCGACGCGGTACGACAGCAGCAGCCCGCGGTCCGGGCCCATGTCGCCGAGGCCCAGCATCGGGGTGCAGCCCTGCACCTGGGCACCGTGCTCGGTCGGCGTGCCGGTCCAGCCGAGCAGCGGTCCGTAGAACGCCAGCGCCCGCTGGGCGTCGGGCACACCCAGGACGACGTAGGAGACGTCACCCTGGCGCAGGCCGTTCTCGGCGGAGGTCGTGGGCATGGGGGGCTCTCCTGTGGCGAGGGCGCGGACCAGCCGCGCACGGAGGTCGGCCGCGAAGGCCGGTGAGGGGTCGATCGGGGTGTCGGGGGCGCGCAGGACGTCCAGCGGGTCGGTCATCCCTCGCTCCTCTCGTACGCGGTCCGGAACGCCGCCCGGGCACGGACGAGCAGTGCCTCGGTGCCGTGCAGCGTGCGGTCGAGCGCTGCGGCGACCTGCGGCACGGTGAGGTCGTCGAGGTAGCGGAGCGTCAGCGCGGCTCGGTGGTGGGCACCGAGCGAGCCCAGGACCTGCTGCGCCCGCAGCACCTCGAGCTCGGCGTCCCACGGGTCGTCGTCGCGCTCACCGGGCAGGGCGGCCAGCAGCCGCTCGTCGCGGGCCAGCCCGCGCCAGTGGTCGACCAGCTTGTGGCGGGCGATGCCCACCAGCCACGGGACGGTGAACGGGCCTTCCGCGCCGACCGCGCCGAGGAACGTCTCGGACGTCAGGTCCTCGGCCAGCGTGCGGTCGCCGCAGCGGCGGAGCAGGTAGCCGTACACCTGGGGCAGTGCCCTGTCGTAGAGCGCGAGCAGCTGCTGTCCCGGGTCGGGCAACACGTCGCTCATGTCCCGTACGTCGCGTGGGGTCCCTGGTTTCCGACGGGTCGGCTCAGAGGTACTGGCCGGGACCCTCGGGCCGACCGGACGGCAGCTGTCGGCCGCGCATCTGCTCGAGCTGCGCGCGCGAGGCGACCTGCTGCGCGACGAGCGCGGTCTGGATGCCGTGGAACAGCCCCTCCAGCCAGCCGACCAGCTGTGCCTGTGCGACGCGGAGCTCGTCGTTGCTCGGCACCTCGTCGTCGCTGAAGGGCAGCGTGAAGGACTCGAGCTCCTCGCGCAGGTCCGGCGACAGGCCGTCGGCGAGCTCGCTGACCGACCGCCGCTGGATCTCGACCAGCCGCTTGCGCGACGCGTCGTCGAGCGGCGCGGCGCGGACCTCGTCGAGCAGCTGCTTGACCATCGTGCCGATCCGCATCACCTTGTCGGGCGCGGAGACCAGACCTGCCAGCGGCCCGCCGTCGGCCTCGGGGGCCGGCACGGTCACGGGTTCGCCGTCGGGGCCGATCACGACGGGCTGCTCGGTCATGCCTTCCATCCTGCCTCGCCCGGCATGGCCGACACGGGCCGGCTCATCGCGCGAGCAGGATCTTGCCGACGTGGCCGCTCGACTCCATGAGCCGGTGCGCGTCGGCGGCCTCGGCCATCGGCACCCGCCGGTCGACGACCGGCAGGATCGTGCGGTCCGCCAGCAGCGGCCACACCTGCGCCCGGACCTCGGCGACGATCGCGGCCTTCTCCGCCGGCGGCCGGGCGCGTAGCGACGCCGCGGCCACCGAGGCCCGCTTCACCAGCAGCTGTCCGAGATCGAGCTCGGCCTTGCGACCACCCTGCATCCCGAGGACGAACAGCCGGCCCTCGGTCGCGAGGACGTCGACGTTCCGCCCGAGGTACGACGCCCCCATGTTGTCGAGCACGACGTCGGCGCCGTGGCCGCCCGACGCCTCGCGCACCGCGGCGACGAAGTCCTGCTCGCGGTAGTTGATCAGTACGTCGGCGCCGAGCTTCCGGCACGCCTCGAGCTTCTCGGCGCTGCCGGCCGTCACGGCGACGCGGGCGCCCAGAGCCGTGGCGTACTGGATCGCGAAGGTGCCGATGCCGCTGCCGCCGCCGTGCACCAGCAGCAGCTCTCCGGCCTCCAGGTGGCAGGCCATCACGATCGCCGCGTGCACGGTGCAGGCGACCTCGGGCAGGGCGGCCGCCTCGACGAGGCCGACGCCGGCCGGGACGGGCAGCAGCTGACCGGTGGGGACGGCGACCAGCTCGGCGTACCCGCCGCCGGACAGCAGGGCACACACCTCGTCGCCGACCGACCACCCGCTCACGCCCTCGCCGAGGGCGGCGACGGTGCCCGAGCACTCCATGCCGAGGATCTGGCTGGCGCCGGGCGGCGGGTCGTAGTGACCCTGCCGCTGCAGGGTGTCCGCGCGGTTGACCGCGCCGGCGGCGACGTCGACGAGGACCTCCCCCGGTCCTGCGACGGCGTCCGGCACCTCGGCCCAGACCAGCACCTCGGGGCCGCCGGGCTGGTCGATCGTGATCGCATGCATGGACTCGACCCTAGGGCGCGGCCAGCGCGAGGAGCTCGGCCGCCAGCAGGTCGGGCACCTCGAGCTGCAGCACGTGGCCGGCGTCGGCCTCGACGTAGCGGGCCTGCAGGCGACCCGCGAGCAGTCGTCCGGACACGACCGGCACGTAGCGGTCGCGCCGGCCGTGGACGACGGTCGTCGGGA